>NZ_JBEXWB010000272.1:0-8750 GCF_040629645.1 Streptomyces sp. NPDC005899
GGCGCGCCGGTCACATCATCGGACCGAAGGCGGAGCCGGAAGGTCAGCCGATCTCGGCGCCGAAGGCCGCCAGCGCCTCGGGCACCGGCTGGAAGAACGTCTCGCCGCCGGCGGAGCAGTCACCGCTGCCGCCCGAGGTCAGGCCGATCGCGGTGTCGCCGGAGAAGAGCGAGCCGCCGCTGTCGCCCGGTTCGGCGCAGACCGTGGTCCGGATGAGGCCGTTGACGATGTCGCCGTTGCCGTAGTTGACGGTGGCGTCCAGGGCGGTGACCTCACCGTCGTGGACCTGGGTCGTCGAGCCGCTGCGTGTCACCGGCATGCCGACGGTCGCCTCGCCCGCCTTGGTGATCGGCTGCGTCGAGCCGTTGTACAGGTCGACCTCGCTGGGGTGCGGCACGTCCGAGGTGTACTTGACGAGGCCGTAGTCGTTGTCCGGGAAGCTGGACCCCTCGTTGGCGCCGATCTCCGTGCCGCCCTGCGCGTCGGACCAGCTGGTGATCGACTCGGTGCAGTGGCCGGCGGTCAGGAAGTACGGTTCGCCGCCCTTGACCACGTTGAAGCCCAGCGAACAGCGTGCGCCGTTGCCCCAGATCGCGTCGCCTCCCGCGATCAGCGGCTTGAACTCGCCGGCCGTCTTGTTGAGTTCGGCCTTGGAGCCGAGCCCGTCGACCACCTTGTCGAGCTTGTCCCAGGCCGCGCCGTCGACCGTGCGGTCGGCAGTGACGACGATCTTGTTGCTGACCGGGTCGACCGCCCAGGAGGTGCCCGGGATGGCCGCCTCGGTGGCGAGGGTCCGCCGGGCGGACGTCAGCTCGGCGAGCGTGTGCTGCACGATTCTGGCCTTGCCGCCCGCCTGGCGGACCCGCTCGGCCGCCGCCTCGTCGACCACGTTCACCACGAGGTGCTTCGCGTCGGCGTCGTAGTAGGCGCCGGCCGCGTCACCGCCCAGGCTCCGGTCGAGGGTGGTGGCGAGATTTCCGGCCGCGCTCGCCGTCAGGGTCCGCACGGTGAAGTGGGGTACGTCGTCACTGGCGTTCGCAGACTGGAAGGTCACTCCTGCTGCGACCAGGGCGATGACGGCCGAGCCGGCCATGGTCCCGCGCTTCCTGGATATGCGTCGGTGCGTCAACTTCTACCTCCTGTGGGGCCGTGTGCCGGGCAAGTGGGGTGCCCGGGAACACGGAGGATGGGGCGCCCACTATTCCGAGACGGCCGATAGCACACAAGGTCGACTTCGAGACGCGCACACGACACCGACGCTTCACACCCCACCTGTTCACAAGCCCGCGTCGAGCCATGTCGGTTCCATGTGCGAACACCCGGTGCGACCGGGGATCGTCAGCGGGTGAGGGCTGGACCTGTCCTGAAAGAACGCCACGGGTCCGGATGCCGTGGAGTGCTCTCCTGATGCCGGACGCCGCGGACACCACCGAACGCCCCCTGAACGCTTCGAACACCCCCGGTTGCCGGTGACGCGGAGTGCCGCAATCGCCGGGGATAGGTCATCATCGAACAGGCAACGCACGCCGGGCGGTCGAGGCCCGGACCGGGTAGGGCGACCGAGCGGAGGCGGCGGGGTGCGCAGTCGGGTGCGCGTGGCGGACGGGCGGCAGCTGATGGTCCAGCGGCAGGGGGATCCACGCGGCAGACCCGTCTTCCTCCTGCACGGGACCCCTGGCAGCCGGCTCGGTCCGGCCCCCCGCGGGATGGTGCTGTACCAGCGCAAGACGCAGCTCATCGCCTACGACCGCCCCGGGTACGGCGGCTCCGACCGGCTGGCCGGCCGCCGGGTGGCGGACGTCGCCGAGGACGTGCGGGCGATCGCCGACTCGCTGGGGCTGGAGAAGTTCGCCGTGGTGGGCCGCTCCGGTGGCGCCCCGCACGCCCTGGCCTGTGCCGCCCTGATGCCCGAACGGGTCACCCGCACCGCCGCTCTGGTCGGCCTGGCCCCCTGGGGTGCGGCCGGGCTCGACTGGTTCGAGGGGATGGCGGCGTCGAACGTGCTCGCCTACTCCACCGCGGCCGCGGACCCCGACGGTCTGGCGGAGTCCTTCATCAGCCGGTCGGCACAGATCCGCCAGGATCCGGTCCGGCTCCTGGACGACCTGCGCCGGGAGCTGACCGACTCCGACCGGGTGGTGGTCAACGATGCCGGGATCCGGACCATGCTGCTCGCCAACTACCGCGAGGGGCTGCGGCTTTCGGCGTACGGGTGGATCGACGACGCGATCGCGTTCGCCCGGCCGTGGGGTTTCGACCCGGCGGACATCACCGGGCCCGTGATGCTGTGGCACGGCGAGAAGGACGTGTTCTCACCGGTCGGCCACTCCCGCTGGCTGGCCGGCCGGATCCCGGGCGCCACCACGGTGCTGGAGCCGGCGGCGGCGCACTTCGACGCCCTGTCGGTGCTCCCGGAGGTGCTCAACTGGCTGCTGGACGACCGGGAGAGGACCGCCTGCTGACACCGCGGCGGCGGGCGGGCCCCGGTGCCTCGCACCGGGGCCCGCCCGTCTCTCACACCGCCATCGGTTCCAGTTCGCGCTGGAAGCGGCGCTGGTCCCGGGCGATCCGGGTCAGCGGGTGCTCCTCACCCAGTTGCCTGGCCAGTTCGTCACCCGTCTCCGCCCGTACCTGACGCGCCTCCGCCTCGCGGCCCATCGCGTCGAGGGTGACCGCCATGTTCGACATCATGGCGAGCGTCTCGGGGTGGTAGGCCCCGAGTGCGTTCCGCAACTGCCCCGCGATCTCCCGCTCCGTCCGCAGGGCCAGGTCCAGATCACCCCGTTCGGCCGTCGCGCTTGCCAGGTTCATGACGCAGAAGAGCGTGTTCGGGTGCTCCCGGCCGAACACCTGCCGCATCGAGGCGACCACCCGGATCAGCACCTTCTCCGACTCGTCCGGCGCCCCCGCCCCGGCCAGGTAGACACCGAGGTTGTTCTGCGCGGCCAGGGTGTACGGATGCTGCTCCCCCGGCACCTTCATGTACTGGTCCACGACCTCCTGCGCGGCCTCCTTCGCCTCGGCAGCCTCCCCGGCCGCGAAGAGGTCCGCCGCCAAGTTGAGGTCACAGGCCAGCGAGTCCGGGTTGGCCGCCGTGTACTTGGCGCGGTACCGGGTGCGGGTGGCCAGCGTCAGCCGGCGCGCGTCCTCGTGCTGACCCGCCCGCCGCAACGACACCGCGAGGCTCTTGGCCGCGCTCAGGGTGGTCGGGTAGGTGCGGCCGAGGGTCGCCTTGAAGCTCTCGTAGGTGCGGCTGAGCAGAGCGACGGAGTCGTCGTAGCGGCCGACCTCCCGGAGGTCACGTGCCAGGTTCATGGCGGAGGACAGGCTGTGCGGGTGATCGGCCCCGAGCACCTCGGTGCGCCGGTCGTACACGTCCTGGTCGATCTCCCGGGCCCTCGCGTACTGCCCGACACTGCGCAGGTTCAGCGCCAGGTTGTTGGCGGCCGCGAGCGTCCTGGGATGCGACTCGTGGAAGATCTGGCTGAACCCGTCGTTGGCCTCGGTCGCCAGGGCGATCGCCCGCTGGTAGTCACCGAGGGTGCCGAGGTCGATGGCGAGACTGCTGGTGGTCATGTAGGTGTGCGGGTGCTCGGGTCCCAGCACCTCCCGCTGCCGCTCGAGGGTGACCTCGTCGAGTTCCTTGGCCTCCACGTAACGCCCGCGGGAGCGCAGGATGTTGGAGAGGTGGAAGCGGAGGTAGAGGTACTGCAGGTCCCGGTCGCCCAGGGTCTCCCTCCAGATGTCGCGCAGTTCGTTGCCCAGGGTGCCGGCGGTCCGGAAGTCACCGCGCTTCCACAGGTAGCGCACACGGTCGATCAGCAGCCTGCGGGTCTCGGGCTCCTTGCAGTTGCGCGCGTCGGACGGACCGAGGTGCGGCCAGATCGTGGCGAAGCGCGGCCACGTCTCGGGGTTGTCGATCGGCTCGTCGTCGTCGGGGCGGGCCCCGGCCAGGATGCGGTGCACGACGTGCCGGGCGTCGCGCTGCTCCTCCTCGCTGAGCTGGGCCCGGATCACGGCCTGGACCAGCCGGTGGACCTGGATGGAGTTGGAGACCTGGTCGACCTTGGCGAGGGCGAAGCGGCCGATCTCCCGGATGACCCGGCCGAGCACGAGCTTCTCCTGGAGCGAGGAGTCGTACGGCTTGAGCGCCTCGATCATCTCCTTGCTGTAGAGGAGGTTCGCGGAGATGGGCTCGGGGGCGAAGAAGGCGCACAGCTGGAGGAGCCTCACCGCGGCCGGTGAGCGTTCCTTCAGCCGCGCGATGGAGATGTTCCAGGTCGCCGCGACGGGCTGCGGGTAACCGGCGGGCTGGTTGAGTCCGAGGACCTGGGGTGCCTGCTGGGCCAGCTGTTCCAGGTACGTGCCGATCGGGGTGGCGGTCTCCGCGATCCAGGCCGCCGCCTGTTCCACCGCCAGCGGCAGGTCGCCGACGGCCGTCGCCACCTGGGCCGCCTCGTCGGCGGACAGTCCCGGGGCGCGGCGTTGCAGGTGCTCGATCGACTCCTCCCTCAGGAAGACGTCGACGGGCAGCGCGTCACCGTGCTGGGACCAGCTCTGGTTGCGGGAGGTGACGAGGATGTGGCCCGAGCCGCCCTGCGGAAAGTAGCGGCGCAGTTGCTCGGGGTCGTCCGCGTTGTCGAAGACGAGCAGCCAGCGGTCCGAGGGCAGGCCCCGCCGGAGCATGTCGACGGCCTCCTTGGAGGCCGCGGCCATGTCGTCACCGCCCTGGGCGCCGAGCCGGACGGCGAGTTCGGCGAGCCCGGCCACAACGTCGTCGGTCTGCTCGGAGGATATCCACCAGACCAGGTCGTAGTCGGCCATGAAGCGGTGTACGTATTCGAGGGCCACCTGGGTCTTGCCGACGCCGCCGAGCCCGTACAGGGTCTGCGGCTGCGGCAGCACCACGGCCATGCCGCCGCCGAGCTGGTCGCGCATGCGCTCAAGGACCAGCGACCGGCCGGTGAAGCCGGGGTTGCGCGGCGGCGCGTTCCAGATCCGCGGCACCGTGCCGGGGAAGCGCGGGCCCGGGGACGTCCCGTCGACCAGCTGGACGGGCCTGTCCAGGGCGCGCATCAGAGCCGTCGTCGCGTGCACCTCGTCCAGCCGGAAGAGGTCGACGGGGTTGCGGTCGATGTACGGCCCGGAAAGGCGTACGTCGCCCACCCGGAGGGCCAGGAGCTGGCGCCTGCCGCCGCCCGAGTCCTCGGCGGCCGCACGGTTCCACAGGTCCACCGCCCGCTGGGACTTCAGATAGGCGCTGGAGAGCAGGACCACCGTGCGCGTCGCCGTCTCGGCCGCCACGGCCGCCGGCTCCCGCGCCTCGCGTTCGGCGGACACGTCGCGCGGGACGACGCGGAAGCCCGCCCGGGTGAGGACCGATTCGATCCAGTCGGCCCACATCCGGTTCTCCGCCACGTAACTGAGGAAGAGATCGGCGGGCAGTGCGGGCCTGCGCCGGGTGAAGGCGTCCCGGATCCGCAGCCGCACCTCCTCGCCCACCGGAGGCATCGAGGTGACCTCCTGCTGGGTCACGACCGCGGTGAGGCGTTCGAACGCCGACAGCAGGGAGTTGCTGAGCCCCGCCTCGTCACCGAAGGTGGCGAGTGTCTCCTCGTACGCGTAGTAGGGGCGGTAGGGGATCTCCACCGCACCCCAGTAGGCGGTCAGTTCGTCACCGGACAGGTCGCGGGGAAGCCGGTCGAACTTGAGCCTGGCCAGGGCGCGGCCGGCGTCGGCCTTCTCCTTCTCGCCCTCGTCGATGCGCATCGGGACGGGGAAGATGGAGATGGGACGGCCGGTGTAGCGCTCGGCGATCTGGCGGGCCACGGAGGCGGCTCCGTCGATGGACTGGTCGCTGAGGGTGAAGCAGTCGACGAGCACGTCCGGTAGGTGGACGGTGCAGATGTCGGCGATGTCGCTGAGGCCGGTGCGGCTGTCGATGAGCACGTAGTCGTAGCTGGCCTTCATGTCCTCGCGCAGCGCGTCGAAGAAGTGCCCGCCGCCGAGCCGGTCGTAGAAGTTGTCCCAGTCGAAGGTGGACACCGTCGCGGAGTACTCGCGGTTCTGGCGCCCGGCGGAGACGAAGTCGAGTGTGCCGCCGTGCGGGAACTCCCAGCCGAGCGCCTCGGGGTTCAGGGAGACCGCGTGCGGCTGGACGCGGGCGTAGTCCCGGTGCCAGTCGTCGGCGCGCCGGGCGGGGTTGGTGGCGGCCCAGGCGTACTCGGTGATCAGGTCGATCACGCCGGTGGTGGCACCCAGGGTCGACGGGTCCAGGAAGGGGTGGAAGAAGCGGTGGAGGCCGGGGGCTTCCAGGTCCCAGTCGACGGCCAGCACCCGTTTGCCGTTGGCCGCCAGGATCCACGCGGTGTTCGCCAGGGCCATGGTGCGCCCCGTGCCGCCCTTGTACGAGTAGAAAGTGACGACGCGCCCGTCACGACCGGCTGTCATACGTCCTCCGCATCCGTCGCAGGGTCGTGCATGTCGGGTACGAACCGCGTACTGCCGCCCATGGGGCCCATCAGCCGGGTCCGTTCACTGTGCCGGCCCCCCGCCGGGGGGTAGACGGTCGCGTGCCGCAGGTACTGCTGGGCGGCCACCTCGACGACCTGGGGAAGGAGCTGCCCGAACGCCTCCATGGTGGGCACCCCCTTGGCCGCGGCGCGGCAGAAGGCCCGCCCCTGCCGCATCTTGGCCGGCATCGTCTGCTCGAGCTTCTCGGTCAGTTCGGCTTCGGCGGCTCTGCTCTGGTGGTCCTCCCTGCCCCAGGGGACGACCATCGTCACCCAGGGCCGGTTCTCCGCGTCGAAGGCGGCGAGCCGGCGCCGGCGGTCCTCGTCCACGAGGGCCCAGCGGTCGACGAGGAGTATCTCGGGGGTGTCGGGCGCCTGCTTGCCCTCCTGCTGGCCGGACTCCTCGTCGAAGGAGGTGATCACTGCCTGGTAGTTGAGCGAGCGGACCAGTTCCTCGGCGACGTAGGCCAGGGGCCTGGCGGCGGCCGGGTAATAGGGGTTCCAGTCCTGTGGATGGTCGCCGTAGTAGTCGGCGTTCCGCCCCTCGGGCAGGTCGTGGCGGGTGGGGGCGGCAATGGTGATCTGCATCGGGCGGGGAGCCCCCACCCCGCTGCTCGTCGACCCGAAGGCACTCGGGGCGAGGCGGTAGTCCACGGGCCTTCCCGTGTCGATCTGCACGGTGTCGGCGACGCTGACGATGCGTTTGGCCAGTTCGTAGACCGCCCGTTCGTACTCCTGGGCGAAGAGCCTGAGCTTGATCAGTCCGTAGAGGCCGTCACTGACGTACCGCTCGCCGAAATCGCGGTGGTTGAACTGCAGGCGCTCGGCGGAACCCGGCAACTGGCTGGGCGGGACGGGGACCCAGAGGGCCGGGACGATGGCCTCCGCCGGCTGGTTCGAACGTGCGCGGTGGTGAATGGCGCGCTGTTCGAACGCATACCACTCCTTGCCGCACATCTCACTGGCGAAATAGCGCGGCGAGAACAGCGGCACGAAGACACGGCAGGTGGCGAGCACTCCGCCCAGCCTTTCCGACCAGCCCTCGCCGGAGCGTATCTCCCGGTCCATGAATCCGGCGGACGCACCGGCCGGGAGATCGGTCATGGCCATCACATGGCCACAGAGATCCTGGAATAACCGTTCGACCCACATATCGGGGTCCGTGCCACCGCCGTACCCCGGTGTGTGCGCGTAGCTCAGAAAGAAGTACGGCCGATGGTCCGCCGCTCGCTGCTGCGTCGATGCGTGCACACGACCCCCGTCCTGTGTGAGCACTCGCACCGAGAAGGAGGAAAGGATGCGAGCGAATTCATCATTACGGAGCGGACAGCGCTCCACCCCTCTATCGGCCGGTCATTCACCGTTACTTTTCAGTCATCCGCCCCCAGGTCCGACCAAGGCCGTCCGCTCGCGGTGACGATCTGCGGACGTTCTTCCGCAGATGTCCCGTCCGGCAACCCGGCGATCTCTTTCTCAAGCCCGGTGAGCACGCGTTTCCCGTCGGTGGTCAGTTCGGCGGCGTGTGCCATCGTGCCGAGCGCCTGCCGGACACCCGGCAGGAAGCGCGCGTCGAAGAGTCCCATTCCTACCCGCTCGAAGGTCTCCGAAAGCAGCGTGGAGAAGGAAACGGGCTCCCGCCGCCACGGCGAGCGGTGTTCCCAGGTCCCGTCGGACGCGTACAGGTCGGTGGTGGCGACGACGGACTGCCAGGTCCCGCGCCTGAACGCCCGCAGGAGCCCGAGCGCCAGCTCCTCGTCGGTGCCCGCCCCTCCGGCCCCCAGGGCGCCGTACCCGTGCCCGCCCGCGACGGCCGCGACCGTGCGGACGGGGGTCAACGTGGTCACGGCTCCCGCCAGATCGGCCGCCTGTCGCGGTACGCGCTCCCGCAGCAGCCCCCAGGCCCGGGCGACGCGGGCACCGAGGTCCCTGACGTCCTCCGGCGCGAGGCGCGGCGCCACGGGGACGCCGAAGCAGTCGCGGTACGGGTCGAGGTCGTCGAGCACGAATCCGGGGGTGCCGCCTCCGCCCACCCTGCGCAGCGGGAGCCAGCCGGAGCTCTCCCCGGCGTCGCGTGCGACGCGCAGCTCGGCGGCGCCTCCCTCGCGCCGCACCACGAGGTGCCCGTCGGCCGACCGCGCACGTACGGTGCCCCGCTCCCCGGGTCCGCCGATCCGCAGCTCTCCGAGCGTGGGGAGGAAGACGCGGCCGTCCAGGAACTCCAGAGGGGCCGTCGCGTCC
>NZ_JBEXWB010000273.1:0-8728 GCF_040629645.1 Streptomyces sp. NPDC005899
GGGGCGCCGCAGTGTGGGTGGCGTCACGCCCTGACCGGGACCGCCGGGTTCCCGACACCGCGCCCGCGCCGGCCGCGCGGAGGTCCCAGGTGGGGCAGCGGGTCCACGCCCGACGCCCGTCGCTCGCACGGCTGCGCTCCCGGCCCCCGGTACGTCCGCCGCGTCCTCGCCCCCCGGGCCGCCGTCACCCGCACCGGCCGGGGCCGGCCGTCGTGCGCCGCGACCCGTACGGCCTCGGCCACGATGAGGCCGAGGCGCTGTGCGCCGCGGCCCGGGAACCGTACGCTCTCCACCCAGCCGACCTGAAGGGAACCACCGTGACCACGGAAATCCTGCTCGACCTCGGCGCACTCGGTGACGACTTCACCCGCGACCCCTATCCCGTCTACGCCCGGTTACGCGCCCGCGGGCCGGTGCACCGTGTCCGCATCCCGGAGGGCTCACCGGCCTGGCTCGTCGTCGGGTACGAGGCGGGGCGGGCCCTCCTCGCCGACCAGCGGCTGTCCAAGGAGTGGCACAGGGCCTCCCCCGCGCTCGGCGTCGCCAAGGTGTCCGCGGGCACGTCCATGCTGAGCTCCGACGCCCCGGCCCACACCCGGCTGCGCCGGCTCGTGGCCAGGGAGTTCACCCCGCGCCGGATGGAACGGCTCGTCCCCCGCGTGCAGGAGACGACGGACGCGCTGCTCGACGCCATGCTCGACGCCCCGGACCGGAGCGCCGATCTCGTGGAGGCGTTGTCGTTCCCGCTGCCGATGGCCGTCATCTGCGAACTGCTGGGCGTACCGACCCTTGACCGCCGGGCCTTTCGGGAGTGGTCCAACACGGCCGTGTCGTCGCTGGACGCCGAGGCGCGCGGCCGGGCGACCGCCGCCATGACCGCCTACCTGGACGAACTGCTCGCCGAGAAGCGCGCGGCGCCCGGGGATGACCTGATGAGCGCGCTGATCCACACGTCGGACGACGACGGCGACCGGCTGTCCCCCGACGAACTGGTGGGCATGGCCTGGCTGCTGCTGGTGGCCGGCCATGAGACCACCGTCAACCTCATCTCCAACGGGGTCCTGAGCCTGCTCACCCACCCGGCGCAACTCCGGGCGCTGCGAGCGGACTTCGGGCTCATCGACAACGCGGTCGAGGAGACACTCCGCTACGAGGGGCCCGTCGAGACCCCCACGTACCGCTTCACCACCGAACCCGTCGAGGTCGGCGGCACGGTCATCCCCGGTGGCGGCGAGCTGGTGCTGGTCGCGATGGCCGACTGCGACCGCGACCCCGTCCGCTACCCGGACGCCGACCGCTTCGACATCACCCGGGACGCCCGCGGGCACGTCGCCTTCGGCCACGGCATCCACTACTGCCTGGGCGCGCCGCTGGCCCGTATCGAGGCCCGCGTCGCCATCCGCTCGCTCCTGGAACGCTGCCCGGAGCTGCGGCTCGCCACCGACCCGGCCGACCTGTCCTGGCGTACCGGCATGCTGATCCGGGGGCCGCTGGAGCTGCCCGTGGCCTGGTAGCGGCCGGGGTTCAGGCGTCGGCGATCTCCGACAGGCGCACGGGGCGGTGCTCCGCGCGCGAGAGTTCACAGGCCTCGGCGACACGCAGCGCGTGCAACGCCTCCCGGCCGTCGCAGGGGTTCGCCGACTCCCCGCGCACCACGCGCAGGAACGTGTCCAGTTCGGCCTCGTAGGCCGGGGCGAAGCGCTCCAGGAACCCCGCCCAGGGCTTGGCCGGTGCCGGCGGCCCCTGCTCCTCCACCGAGGTGAGCGGCGTGCGGTCGTCCAGGCCGACCACGATCTGGTCCCGCTCGCCGGCCAGTTCCATGCGTACGTCGTACCCGGCCCCGTTGCACCGGGTGGCCGTGGCCGTGGCGAGCGTGCCGTCGTCCAGGGTCAGCAGGGCCGCCGCCGTCCGGACGTCGGCTGAGGCGCGGAACACCGGGTCCCCGGCGTCCGACCCGCCGGCGTACACCTCCACCACCTCACGGCCCGTCACCCAGCGCAGGATGTCGAAGTCGTGGACGAGGCAGTCCCTGAACAGGCCACCGGAGAGCGGGAGATAGGCGGCGGGCGGGGGAGCGGGATCGGAGGTCGCCGTCCGCACGGTGTGCAGACGGCCGAGGGCGCCGCCGCGGACGGCCGCGCGGGCCGCCGCGTATCCGGCGTCGAACCGGCGCATGAAGCCGAGCTGGAGCACGCTCCCCGCGCGTTCCACCTCACGCAGCGCGCCCAGGGTTCCGGCCAGGTCCAGGGCGATCGGCTTCTCGCAGAAGGCCGGGAGTCCCGCCCTGGCGGCCAGGCCGATGAGGGCGGCGTGCGACGCGGTGGCGGAGGTGATGACCACGGCGTCCACCCCGGCGGCGAGGACGGCGGCCGCGTCCGCGACGGCCGTGGCGCCGGTCCGCCCGGCGGCCTGGGCGGCGCGGGTGGCGTCGGGGTCCGTCACCACCAGGGAGGCGACGCCGGGGTGGCGTGCCAGCACGCCCGCGTGGAAGGAACCGATCCGGCCCGTGCCGATGAGTCCGATGCGCATGGACCCAACGTGCCGCCCGCCGGGTGCGCTGTCAACTATATGTCCTGACAAACCAGGGGGTGCGGCGCGGCGCCAGGAGGTACGCTCCCTGCCGTGCCCAAACCCACCGCCGACTCCGCCGCTCTGGGGCTGGGCGTGGACCGCACCAGCCCCGTGCCCCTCTACCACCAGCTGGCCCAGCAGCTGGAGGCGGCCGTCGAGCAGGGCCGCCTCGCACCCGGCAGCCTCCTCGGCAACGAGCTGGAACTCGCCGCGCGGCTCGGGCTCTCCCGCCCCACCGTCCGCCAGGCCATCCAGTCCCTCGTGGACAAGGGGCTGATGGTGCGCCGGCGCGGGGTCGGTACGCAGGTCGTGCACAGCCGCATCAAGCGCCCGCTCGAGCTGAGCAGCCTCTACGACGACCTGGAGGCGGCCGGCCGGCGGCCCGCGACCCGGCTGCTGCGCAACACGGTCGAGCCGGCCACCGCCGAGGTCGCCGCCGCGCTGGGCGTGGCGGAGGGCAGCGACGTCCACCTCGTCGAGCGGCTGCGCTTCGCACAGGACGAGCCCATGGCGCTCCTGCGCAACCACCTCCCGCCGGACCTGCTGGAGCTCGCCGCCGCCCGGCTGGAGTCCACGGGGCTGTACCGGATGATGCGTTCCTCGGGGATCACCCTGCACAGTGCGCGCCAGTCCGTCGGGGCGCGGGCCGCCACCGTCCAGGAGGCGGAGAGGCTGGGGGAGCCCGTCGGGGCGCCGCTGCTGACGATGGAGCGGACCACCTTCGACGACGGCGGCCGGGCCGTGGAGTTCGGCTCCCACGTCTACCGGGCGTCCCGGTACCTCTTCGAGTTCCAGCTGCTGGCACGTCCCTGAGGCTTCCGCGCGGCCGGCCCGTGGGCGGGGTTCCGTACAGCGAGCTCCGGCGCGAGCGTTGACGTGGTCATGCTGGGTCGCCTAGAACGGCGGGAGAGCACGGCCCGCGCCCCTGCCGACGGGTCCCGTCCCCGCTCGGGGATACTTGGGCGGCCGGGCCGCGAGACAGCGCTCCCCGGCATGATCAGGCAGCACAGCGAGCAGCACTGGAAGGGCACGGCGTCGTGGCAAGGGTTGGGACAGGGGTACGTGCGATGGGCGCCATGCTGGCGGTGGCGCTGGGCGCCTCCCTCATGGGGTGCAGCAGTACCGGCGGGAAGCGGGCGGAGGAGCGCGCGGCGAAGCAGGCCGCCGAGGGCCGGTCCGCCGTGAACACGCCTCGCTGGACGTTCGCCATGGTCACCCACTCGGGTGACGGCGACACCTTCTGGGACATCGTCCAGAAGGGCGCCGAGCAGGCGGCGGTCAAGGACAACATCAACTTCCTGTACTCGCACAACGACGAGGGCCAGCAGCAGGCCGAACTCGTGCAGACCGCGATCGACAAGAAGGTCGACGGCCTGATCGTCTCGCTGGCCAAGCCCGACTCGATGAAGACCGTCGTCGCCAAGGCGGTCAAGGCCGGCATCCCCGTGATCACGGTGAACTCCGGCTCCGCCGAGTCCAAGGCGTTCGGCGCGCTCACCCACATCGGCCAGGACGAGTCGATCGCCGGCGAGGCGGTCGGCGACGAGCTCGGTGAGCGCGGCCGCAAGAAGGCCCTGTGCGTCCTGCACGAGCAGGGCAACGTCGGGCACGAGCAGCGCTGCGCCGGAGCGAAGAAGGCCTTCGACGGCACGATGCAGAACCTGTACGTCGACGGCACCAACATGCCCGACGTCCAGGCATCGATCGAGGCGAAGCTCAGCGCCGACAAGAGCATCGACGCCGTGGTGACCCTGGGCGCGCCCTTCGCCGCCGCGGCCGTCAAGGCCAGGAAGACCGCGGGGAGCAAGGCCGAGATCGACACCTTCGACCTCAACGCGAGCGTCGCCGCCGGCCTGTCGGACAAGTCCCTGGGCTTCGCCGTCGACCAGCAGCCCTACCTCCAGGGCTACGAGGCCGTCGACCTGCTCTGGCTCTACCGCTACAACCGGAACGTCCTCGGCGGCGGCCGGCCCGTCCTGACCGGCCCGCAGATCATCACCGCCGCCGACGCCGGCCGGCTCGCCGAGTACACGAACCGGGGAACCCGATGACGGCGACCGGGCGGCCGGTCCCGGCGGGGGCCGACGAACGGCTGCTCCGCACCTCGCCGCTGCGCAGGCTGCTCGGCCGCCCCGAGCTCGGCTCGGTCGTCGGGGCCGCGGCCGTCTTCCTCTTCTTCGCGCTCGTCGCCGACAGCTTCCTCCAGGCGTCCAGCCTCGGCACGGTGCTGTACGCGGCCTCCACCATCGGGATCATGGCCGCGCCGGTCGCGCTCCTCATGATCGGCGGGGAGTTCGACCTCTCCGCCGGTGTGATGGTGACCAGCTCCGCCCTGATCTCCTCGATGTTCAGCTACCAGATGACGGCGAACGTCTGGGTCGGCGTCCTCGTGTCGCTCCTGGTCACCCTGGGCTTCGGCGCGTTCAACGGCTTCATGCTCACCCGTACCAAGCTGCCGAGCTTCATCATCACGCTCGGCACGTTCCTGATGCTGACGGGCCTGAACCTCGGCTTCACCAAGCTGATCAGCGGGACGGTGTCCACCAAGGCCATCGGCGACATGGAGGGCTTCGCCTCGGCCCGCAAGATCTTCGCCTCCTACCTCACCGTCGGCGGCGTCGAGCTCAAGGTCACCATCCTGTGGTGGGCGCTCCTGGTGGCCGTCGCCACCTGGATCCTGCTCCGCACCCGCTTCGGCAACTGGATCTTCGCCGTGGGCGGCGAGGCCGACGCGGCCCGCGCGGTCGGCGTCCCGGTCGTCCGCACCAAGATCGGGCTCTACCTCGGCGTGGCCTTCGCCGCATGGGTGTCGGGACAGCACCTCCTCTTCTCCTACGACGTCGTGCAGTCCGGCGAGGGGGTCGGCAACGAGCTGATCTACATCATCGCGGCCGTGATCGGCGGCTGCCTGATCACCGGCGGCTACGGCTCCGCGGTCGGGTCCGCGATCGGCGCGGTCATCTTCGGCATGACCAGCAAGGGCATCGTGTACGCGGAGTGGAACCCCGACTGGTTCAAGTTCTTCCTGGGAGCGATGCTGCTCCTGGCCACCCTGCTCAACGCATGGGTACGCAAGCGCGCGGAGGCGACGACATGACGGCCCCCCAGGCTCCCGCCTTCCGGGACACGGACCGCCCGGCGCTCGTCGCGCTCGACCACGTCAGCAAGTACTACGGCAACGTCAAGGCACTGGAGGACGTGTCGCTGGAGGTCCACGCCGAAGAGATCACCTGTGTCCTCGGCGACAACGGCGCGGGCAAGTCCACCCTCATCAAGATCATCGCAGGGCTGCACCGGCACGACTCCGGATCCTTCCTGATCGAGGGCGGCGAAGCGGCGCTCGCCAGTCCGCGCGACGCCCTCGACCACGGCATCGCGACCGTCTACCAGGACCTGGCCGTCGTCTCCCTGATGCCGGTCTGGCGGAACTTCTTCCTCGGCTCCGAGCCGACGAAGGGCCGCGGCCCGTTCAGGCGCCTCGACGTCCGGCTGATGCGCGAGACGACCCGCACGGAGCTGCTGCGCATGGGCATCGACCTGCGCGACGTCGACCAGCCAATCGGCACCCTGTCCGGCGGTGAGCGCCAGTGCGTGGCCATCGCCCGTGCCGTCCACTTCGGCGCCAAGGTCCTCGTCCTCGACGAACCGACCGCGGCGCTCGGCGTCAAGCAGTCCGGCGTCGTGCTGAAGTACGTGGCGGCGGCCCGCGACGCCGGGCTCGGCGTGGTCCTCATCACGCACAACCCGCACCACGCGTATCTCGTGGGCGACCGCTTCGTCCTCCTCAAGCGGGGCGCGATGTCGGGCAGCCACACCAGGGACGCCGTCACGCTGGACGAGCTGACCCGTCAGATGGCGGGCGGCAGCGAGCTGGAGGAGCTCGGCCACGAGCTGCGGCGCCCCCCGGCCCCCGGGGAACCCGGCGCCCGCCCGGCGGGCGAGGACACCCCGTAACCGTCCCCGGCGTTCCCCGCCCCCGGTGCCGTCCGCCGGTCACGGGGGCGGGGAAATGGCAGAATCGAGCACGGCGGGCGCCGTCCGCCGCCGGAAGAGCGACCGCCGGCCCCCCGACCTGCGCAGGGACGATGAGCACGTACCGCGACTTCACCCACCGCGGCTCCGCCCGCGCCACCGTTCTGCGGACCGTCGGCACGAAGGAGCGGCGCTCGCACCTCACGGCGCCACGGGTTCCCACCGTCGGCATCGACATCGGCGGCACGAAGGTGATGGCGGGAGTCGTCGACGCCGACGGCAACATCCTGGAGACCCTGCGCACCGAGACGCCCGACAAGTCCAAGAGCCCCCAGGTCGTCGAGGACACCATCGTCGAGCTGGTCCTGGACCTCTCCGACCGCCACGATGTGCACGCCGTCGGGATCGGCGCGGCCGGCTGGGTCGACGCGGACCGCTCCAAGGTGCTGTTCGCCCCCCATCTCGCCTGGCGCGACGAGCCCCTGCGGGACGCCCTGGCCTCGCGGCTCGTCGTCCCCGTGATGGTTGACAACGACGCCAACACGGCGGCCTGGGCGGAATGGCGCTTCGGCGCCGGGCGGGGCGAGGACCACCTCGTGATGATCACACTGGGGACCGGCATCGGCGGCGCGATCCTCGAGGACGGACACGTCAAGCGCGGGAAGTACGGCGTCGCGGGGGAGTTCGGGCACATGCAGGTGGTGCCCGGCGGGCACCGCTGCCCCTGCGGGAACCGCGGCTGCTGGGAGCAGTACAGCTCGGGCAACGCCCTGGTGCGCGAGGCCAGGGAGCTGGCCGCGGCGGACTCCCCGGTCGCGCACTTCCTCCTGGACCGCGTCAAGGGGAACATCGCCGACATCTCCGGCCCCCTCATCACCGAGCTGGCCCGTGAGGGCGATGCCATGTGCGTCGAACTCCTCCAGGACATCGGGCAGTGGCTCGGCGTGGGCATCGCCAACCTGGCCGCGGCGCTGGATCCCTCCTGCTTCGTGATCGGTGGCGGGGTCAGCGCGGCCGACGACCTGCTGATCGGCCCCGCGAGGGACGCCTTCAAGCGCCACCTGACCGGACGCGGCTACCGCCCGGAGGCACGGATCGCGAAGGCCCAGCTCGGCCCCGAGGCGGGCATGGTCGGTGCCGCGGACCTGGCGCGCCTGGTCGCCCGCAGGTTCCGGCGCACCAACCGCCGGCGCGTCGAACGCTACGAGCGCTACGCGCAGTTCTACGACCAGGCCGCGAGCACCATCCGCAGCTCACGTGGCACCCGGACCGCGGACTGAACCGGGGCAGCGCCCCCCGCCCCGGCCACCAGCACGTCCGCACCGCAGTTTCGAGGGAACACCCACCATGACCGCAGCCGAGCACCACGCCCTGCCGCGCCAGGCCCCCACCCCGGGGTCCGCCGGGTCCGCCGGTGACGACGGCGGGAAGCCCCCGCAGGACCGGCGCCGGGTCTTCCGCCGGCGGCTGATCACGCTGACCATCATCGTGCTGCTGATCGGCATCCCGGCGGGTTACCTGGTGATCTCCGCCGGACAGAGCCGCCGCTCCGGCAAGGACAAGGAGGCGGAGGCGGCGGCACAGGGGCTGCGCGAGGACTGGCCGTCGGGGATGCAGCGCCGGATCTTCGAGCTTCCGGTGCCCGGCAACGCCACGGGCGTCCAGTACTACGAGACGAACAACTGGAAGGTCAGCAGGATGTACGTGAAGTTCCGCACGACCTCCGCGGGCCTCGACAGGTTCCTGAGCGGTGTCGGGACCGGCCGTGCGGCGCTGGAGACCGGCAGGGTCACGATCGGCGAACGGGACATCGAGATCACCGGCTGGTACTTCGGCCCGGGCGTCGACTGGGCGGGCACGGTCCACCGGAACGAGAAGCCCCGCCCCACCCAGGACATCACCGTCAACATGACGGATCCGGCGGCTCCGGTCGTCTACGTGGTGTCCTCGGCGACCCCCTGACGGGAGGCGGGCGGGCGGCTCATTACCCTGGAGCGAGTGAGTGACGTGAGCGGGACGACCCCGCAGCCCGACCCCAGCCGGCAGCAGCCCGCCCCCCGGGAGCAGCACCCCGAGGGCCCGCGGGACGGACTGATCCAGCAGCTCCCCCCGTCCCCGCGGCCCGATCCCGGGCAGCACCACGTCCGGACCGCACCCCCCGCACCGCCGGCCGCGCACGGCGGGC
>NZ_JBEXWB010000274.1:0-8698 GCF_040629645.1 Streptomyces sp. NPDC005899
GTGGGAGAGTAGGACGCCGCCGAACAATCTTTCAAGGACCCTTGGTCCCAGCGTTCATGCTGGGACCAAGGGTCCTTTTTTGTTTCCCCGAAGCGCGTCGGATGGTCGGCTGCGCGAGAATGTCTGTGGTACCCGATGACAGGAGTCACCCCCATGTCCACCAACTCTTCCGACGACCGTCCGGAGCGCGAGCCGCGTCGCCGGGACGCCGGTGACGGGGGCGGCTTCCGAGGCGGTCGCGACGACCGGTCCGGCGCGCCTCGACGTGACAACGACCGCGCCCCGCGCCGTGACGACAACCGTGGTGGCGGCAGCGGTGGCGGCTTCCGCCGTGACGACAGCCGTGGTGGCAGCTCCGGTGGTGGGTTCCGCCGCGATGACCGGGCTCCGCGTCGTGATGACAGCCGTGGTGGTAGCTCCGGTGGCGGTTTCCGTCGTGATGACAGCCGTGGTGGTAGCGCTGGTGGTGGGTTCCGTCGTGATGACCGGGCTCCGCGTCGTGAGGACGACCGTGGTGGATACCGGGGCGGTCAGCGTGATGACCGGGGCGGGCGCCCCGGTGGTGGCTTCGAGCGTCGTGACGACCGTCCGCGCGGCCCTCGTCGCGACGACGAGCGCGGCGGCAGCGGTGGCGGCTTCCGCCGCGACGACAACCGCGGCGGCAGCACCGGAGGCGGTGGGTTCCGTCGTGATGACAGCCGTGGTGGCAGCACCGGCGGCGGTGGGTTCCGTCGTGAGGACCGGGATCGGGCCCCTCGTCGCGAGGACGACCGGCCGAGCAACTTCCGTCGTGATGACCGGGCTCCGCGTCGTGAGGACGACCGTGGTGGATACCGGGGCGGCCAGCGTGATGACCGGGGCGGGCGCCCCGGTGGCGGGTTCGAGCGTCGTGACGACCGTCCGCGCGGCCCTCGTCGCGACGACGAGCGCGGCGGCAGCGGTGGCGGCTTCCGCCGCGACGACAACCGCGGCTTCGACCGCGACCGTGGGCCGCGTCGTGACAACGACCGGGGCAACGACCGTGGTGGCTACCGTGGCCGTGACGACCGTGGTGGTTACCAGGGGCGGGACGACCGTGATCGCGAGCCGATCAAGCGTCTGCCCATCCCTGACGACGTCACGGGCGACGAGATCGACAAGGACGTCCGCCAGGAGCTGATGAGCCTGCCCAAGACGCTCGCCGAGGACGTGGCGCGGAACCTCGTCATGGTGGCCCGTCTGATCGACGAGGACCCCGAGGAGGCGTACGCGTACTCGCGCATCGCCCTGCGTCTGGCCTCGCGCGTCGCGGCGGTGCGCGAAGCCGCCGGGTTCGCCGCGTACGCCACCCAGAAGTACGCGGAGGCACTGGCGGAGTTCCGTGCCTCCCGCCGCATGACCGGGTCCGTGGACCTGTGGCCCGTGATGGCCGACTGCGAGCGTGGACTCGGCCGCCCCGAGCGGGCGATGGCCATGGCCGGTGAACCCGAGGTGCTGAAGTTGGACAAGGCCGGCCAGGTCGAGATGCGCCTGGTCGCCGCCGGGGCCCGCAGGGACATGGGCCAGATCGACGCCGCGATCGTCACGCTCCAGAGCCCCGAGCTCGCGTCGAGCGCTGTCCACTCCTGGACGCCGCGCCTGCGGTACGCCTACGCGGACGCCCTTCTGGGCGCAGGGCGTGAGGAAGAGGCCCGCGAGTGGTTCGCCAAGGCCATGGAGGCGGACAAGGACGGCGCGACCGACGCGTCGGACCGGCTCGCCGCGCTCGACGGTGTCGAGTTCGTCGACGCCCTCGGTGAGGACGATGAGGAGCAGGACGGCGCGGCCTCCGTCCCCGCGGATCTCCACGACGCACACGACGACGCGCATGGCGACGCGGACGACGACGATGTCGCAGCCGTCCAGGAGGCCGAAGGAGACGCCGACGCCGACGAGGCGGATGGCATCGACGAGGACGAGGATGACGACGACGTCGACGGGCCCGCGAAGGCGTGAGTGCTGAAGCGCTGAAGCGCTGAAGCGCGACCGTACGAGCAGACGAAGGAGGAGGGCGGCACCTGGCGGGTGCCGCCCTCCTCCTTCGTCGTTGTCGGCCGTCAGTCGCTGCCGACGCTCCGCAGGACCAGACCCGTGGCCGGTTTCGGACCGAAGGACGTCGACTTCCGGGGCATGGTGACGCCCTGCCGGGCCAGGTCCCGGACGACGTCCTCGCTCACCGGGTGCATCAGCACCGCCGTGCCCTCGTGCCGTTCCGCCTGCTCGACCGCGGCCTCGGGGTCGTGGATGTAGGCGATGTGGTCCGGGGCGTCGGGTATCCGCCAGACATGTTCGAGCAGCGCGGAATGCAGTACGGCGGCGTCCAGGCGCCGCCAGGCCGCCGGCCGGGCCGCCGGTACCGTGCGGGCCAGCAGGTGCTCGTCGGGCCGGTCGACGAGGTGGAAGCGTCCGTCGCCCGCGAGCAGGAACGCGTTGCCCTCGGCGGCGGCCCCGGCCAGTGCATCGAGCGCCGTGCGGACAGGCCCCTCGACGACCCGGACCCTGCAGACGCCGTCGAGAGCGCGCAGGGCTTGTGCGACCGGCAGGCGGCGCAGCAGACGGTGGATGGCACGGACCTGCAGGGGATAGCGGACCGTGTCGACGAGCAGGACCAGGCCGAAGTCCCAGGGGCCCGGCCCCGAGTGCTCCCGCTGCAGTTCGAGATACGTCGCCCAGCGGTGGTGCCCGTCGGCGATCAGAGCCTGGCGCCGGGCCAGGTCGGTCTGGATCTCCGCCCGTTCCGCAGGGTCCGGGACGGCCCAGAGGCGGTGGGCGACACCGTCCTCGGTCGTCGTGGCGAGCAGCGGAAGACGCTCCACCACCCGTTCGATGACGGCGGTGGCGCCGGTCGGGCCGCCGTCACCGGCATAGCTGAGGAGCAGGGGTTCGAAATGGGCTGCCGCAGTGCGCATCAGGGCTGCCCGGTCCTCGACGATGTCGGCCATGACGTCCTCGTGCGGGAGCACGACCCCCTCGGCCGCCGGCGAGAGTGCCAGGGCCCCGATGACACCGCGTTGGAGAACGTCTCCGGCACGCTGCTCGTAGACGTACAGCACCGGCTCCGGGTCGGGGGCGAGGATCCCCTCAGCCAGCCAGCGGTGCAGGGTCGCCGCCGCCTGCCGGTGGCGGGCGGCGGCGCTGTCCGCCTGGGGGAGGATCAGCCGCACGATGTTGTGCGGGTCGGCCGACTCGAGGTGGTGCAGCCCGTCGGGCCGTACGACGACGTCGTACGGCGGAGACGTCACGGCGGCGAGGCTGCCGACCTTCTCGGGGACGTACCGCAGCCCGCGGAAGGGGATCAGCCGCAGTCCTCGGCCGCCGGCAGGCCCGGGTGTGTTCATTCGTGCATCGTATGTGCGCCCCGGTATGGGCGATGATCGGGGGACAGGCACGGATAGAGGAGCGCAGGCATATGAGCCAGCAGTACAGGTCCCGGCCGCTCGGGAGCAGCACGGCGCTGAGCGAGGCGTACGACACGGCCCTGCTCGACCTCGACGGGGTGGTGTACGCGGGCGGGCACGCGATCGAGCACGCCGTCGAGGCGCTGGGGACCGCGAGCGAGGGCGGCATGCGGCTGGCATACGTGACGAACAACGCCCTGCGCACCCCCGACGCCGTGGCGGAGCACCTGACGGAGCTGGGCGTCCCCGCGGAGCCGTCGGACGTGATCACGTCGGCGCAGGCGGTGGCCCGGCTGATGGCTGATCAGTTGCCCTCGGGAGCCCGGGTGCTGGTGGTCGGCGGGGAGGGGTTGCGCGTCGCGCTGCGTGAGCGGGGGCTGGTGCCCGTGGAGTCGGCGCAGGACGATCCGGTGGCCGTGGCGCAGGGGTACGGGGGGCCTGACATGGCGTGGGGGCGGTTCGCCGAGGCGGCGTACGCGATCGCGGGAGGGGCCCAGTGGTTCGCCTCCAACACGGACCTGACGATCCCGGGCGCCCGGGGTATCGCCCCGGGCAACGGTGCCGCGGTCGAGGTCGTGCGGATCGCGACGGGCGCGGAGCCCCAGGTCGCCGGCAAGCCTCTGCCCCCGATGCACCGCGAGACGGTCCTGCGCACCGGGGCCGAGCGGCCGCTCGTCGTCGGGGACCGGCTGGACACCGACATCGAGGGCGCCTTCAACGGGGGTGTGGACTCGCTCCTGGTGCTCACCGGGGTGACCGACGCCGCGCAGCTGCTCGCGGCCGAGCCGAAGTACCGTCCGACGTACGTGGACCGTGACCTGCGCGGCCTGCTCACCGGGCAGCCCGAGGTGTCGGAACGGGACGGCGTGTTCGAGTGCGGTGGCTGGACTGCCGGGGTTCGGGGCGACGCCCTGTCGCTGGAAGGCGAGGGGGACGCGCTGGACGGCCTCCGGGCGCTGTGCGGGGCGGCCTGGACACACGCGGAGGAGGGTGCGTGCGACCTCGACGCGGGGAAGGCGGTGGCCAGGCTCGGCCTGTAGCCGGCGGGGACGAGCGGCCGTGTCTGTGCGGACGTGTCGGGGCGGGCCGCGCACGCCGAGCTGACCGCACCGAGGGGAGCGCACCGAGCTGACCGCACCGAGCGGGCGGGCCGTCACGTCGGGTACCGCCGAGGCCCGTGACCAGCAGGATAGGCTAACCTAACCCGGTGTTGGTCGAGAGTCCCCCCGAATCGAACGCCGGCCCCGCGACCGCGCCGGACAGGCCGGTGCGCACCGGCCGTCACGCGTTGCGCGCCGCCGGGCTGCTGGCAGCCGTGGGCGTGCTGGTGCTGGTGTGCCTGGCGAGTGTGGCCGTCGGTGCCAAGGCGCTGCCGCTCTCCGAGGTCTGGCACGGCCTGTTCCACGCCTCGGGCACCAGCGGCGACGTCCTCGTACGGGATGTGCGGGTGCCGCGCACGCTGCTCGGGCTGATCGTCGGAGCCGCTCTCGGGCTGGCGGGGGCGGTGATGCAGGCGCTGACCCGCAACCCGCTCGCCGAACCCGGACTGCTGGGTGTCAACGCGGGGGCGTCGGCGGCCGTCGTCTCGGCCATCAGCTTCTTCGGTGTCACCTCGCTGACCGGATACGTCTGGTTCGCTTTCGGCGGCGCCGCGATCGTCTCGGTGGCGGTGTACGTCCTCGGGGGCAGCCGGTCCGCGAACCCGGTACGGCTCGCGCTCGCGGGCACGGCGGTCACCGCGGCCCTCTTCGGCTACGTCAACGCCGTACAACTGCTCGACGCGGCCGCCCTGGACCGGCTGCGGTTCTGGACCGTCGGATCGCTGGCCTCCGCGAACACGGGGACCGTCGGGAAGGTCTGGCCGTTCATCGCCCTCGGCGTGCTGCTGTCGCTTCTCATCGCCCGCCCGCTGAACGCGCTGGAGATGGGCGACGACACGGCCAGGTCGCTCGGCGCGCACCTCACCCGCACCCGGGTCCTCGCGATGGTGGCCGTCACCCTGCTCTGCGGGGCCGCGACCGCCGCCTGCGGGCCCATCGTCTTCATCGGCCTGATGATCCCGCACCTGGTCCGCACCATCACCGGCCCCGACATGCGGTGGATCCTGCCCTACGCGGCCGTCCTCGCCCCGGTGCTCCTGCTGGGCGCCGACGTGGTCGGCCGGGTCGTGGCCCGCCCCTCCGAACTCCAGGTCGGCATCGTCACCGCGCTGCTCGGCGGACCCGTCTTCATCCACCTCGTACGACGCAAGAGGATGGCCCACCTGTGAAGGCCGCCCAGGACACCACCACGGCCGGAGCCACGGCACGGGAGACCGGGACGGCACCGGGCACCACCAGGACCGTGCGCGCGGTGCGGACCGCCGGCGGCCACTCCTTCCGCGTCGACGTACGGGCGTTCCTGGTCGTCGTGCTGCTCGTCGTCGCGGCGCTCGCCGCGGCTGTGGTGCTCATCGGCAGCGGCGACTTCGCCATGTCGCCGGGCGAGGTCCTCACCACACTGTCCGGCAACGGGACCTTCCAGCAAGAGTTCATCGTCACCGAGCTGCGGCTGCCGAGGGTCCTGGTCGGCCTCCTCGTCGGTGTCGCGCTCGGCGTGGGCGGTGCGGTCTTCCAGAGCGTCTCCCGCAATCCGCTGGGCAGCCCCGACGTGCTCGGCTTCGGCCAGGGATCCGCGGTCGGAGCACTCACCGTGATCGTCCTCCTGGGCGGCGGGGCAACCGAGGTCGCCGCGGGCGCCGTGGGCGGCGGCATCCTGACGGGGGCCGCCGTCTACCTGCTGGCCTGGAAGAAGGGCGTGCACGGCTACCGCCTCGTCCTCGTCGGCATCGGCGCGGCGGCGATGCTCACCGCCGCCATCCACTACCTGATCACCAAGGCGAACCTCGTCGACGCCACCCGCGCCGTCGTCTGGATGACCGGCTCCCTCGACGGCAGGGACTGGTCCCAGGTGTGGCCTCTGCTCGCCGTCTGCGCGGTCCTCCTGCCCGTGGTACTGGGCCACGGGCGGGCACTGCGCATGATCGAGATGGGCGACGACGCCGCGCACGCCCTGGGCGTACGGGTGGAACGCACCCGGCTGGTCCTGCTCTGCTGCGCCGTGCTGCTCGTCGCGGTCGCCACCGCCGCAGCCGGCCCCATCGTCTTCGTGTCCCTCAGCGCCCCGCAGGTCGCCCGCCGGCTCACCCGCGCCCCGGGCCCCAACCTGGCCGCGTCGGCCGCCACGGGCGCGGCCCTGCTGCTCCTCGCCGACTGGACGGCGATGAACGCCTTCGGCGACCGCCAGCTGCCGGTCGGCGTGGTCACCGGCGTGATCGGCGGCTGCTACCTCCTGTGGCTGCTGGTGTCGGAACGCAGGGCGGGCCGCATATGAACCGCCGCGACCCGGTGACACGACCGGGCCCCGCCACCGCGCCGGACCCCGCCACCGCGCGGACGACACCCCTCGACTCCGGGAGCACGACCATGCAGCGCCTCACCGCGGACTCGGTGACCCTCGGCTACGACCAGCGGATCATCTCCGAGAACCTCTCGGTCGAGATCCCCGACAACTCCTTCACCGTGATCGTCGGCCCCAACGCCTGCGGCAAGTCCACCCTGCTGCGCGTTCTCTCCCGGATGCTGCGGCCCAGCGGGGGTGACGTGCTGCTCGACGGGCAGTCCATCCACCGGATGCCCGCCAAGAAGGTCGCCAGGACGCTGGGGCTGCTGCCCCAGTCCTCCATAGCCCCCGACGGCATCACGGTCGCCGACCTCGTCTCCCGGGGCCGTTACCCGCACCAGGGACTGCTGCGCCAGTGGTCGCCCGAGGACGAACGGATCGTCGTCGAGTCCATGGCCTCCACCGGCGTCGGCGAACTCGCCGACCGCTACGTCGACGAACTCTCCGGCGGCCAGCGCCAGCGCGTCTGGATCGCCATGGCACTCGCCCAGCAGACCCCGCTGCTGCTCCTGGACGAGCCGACGACGTACCTCGACATCCAGCACCAGATCGACGTCCTCGACCTCTGCGCCGAACTGCACGAGGCCCAGGGCCGCACACTCGTGGCCGTGCTGCACGACCTCAACCACGCGGCCCGGTACGCCACCCACCTCATCGCCATGCGCGGGGGCGAGATCGTCGCCGAGGGCGCGCCCGCCGACATCGTCACCGCCGAGCTGGTGGAGCGGGTCTTCGGCATGCGCTGCCAGATCATCGACGACCCGGAGACGGGCACCCCGCTGGTGATCCCGGCCGCCCGCGGGAAACGTGCCGGGGCCACCGCCTGAGCCGGGAGCCGGGGCCCCTCAGAGCAGCGACTTGAGCTTCAGCAGGTCGCGGAAGCCCGCCTCCAGCCGGACCCGCCCCGACGCCCAGGCCTTCGCGAAGTTCAGTTCGCCGTCCACCATGGCCACCAGGTCGTCCCCGGTCATCGCCAGCCGGATCTGCGCCTTCTCGCGAGGCGGGCCGTCGTACGTGTCGAGCACCTGGATCCGGCCGTTCGCCAGCCGTCCGGTGAAGGTCCCGTCGAGGTCCGTGATGTGGCAGCTCAGCGAGCGGTCGAGAGCGGCGGCGCTGCGTACGTCGCCGTCGGCGCCCGCCAGGTTGCCGGAAAGTGTGTCGAGTGCGCTGCGGCACTCCGCCATGGTCGCCATCGTCACCGACGGTACACCGGCCCTTCGGGGTAGCGTTCCCGCATGAGTGACTCGATGCCGGAACCGGGGCCGGCGCGGGAGGGCGGGACGGACGACGGCGCCGCACCCACCGCCGCGCCCGGGACGCCTTCCTTCGACCCCGCGCCGCCCGCCCCCCTCGGTGTCGCGCGCACCCCGACCGGGCACGCCCGGGTGGACGCGAGGCTGGAGCGCCTGGCCGACGCCGACCACCTCCCGGCGGACGGCCACGGCGAGGTGTACGAGGATGTACACCGAGGGCTGCGCGACGAGCTGACCGAGCTGGACGCCCGGCCCGCACCCGCACCGACGCCCGCGCACGACAACAGGAGCTGAACCGAACGTGGCAGGAGTGGCACGTCGCCGCCTCGACGCCGAGCTGGTACGCCGCAAGCTGGCCCGCTCGCGCGAGCACGCGAGCCAGCTGATCGCAGCGGGGCGGGTGACCGTCGGCGGCAGCACCGCGACCAAGCCCGCCACCCAGGTCGAGACGAGCGCCCCCGTCGTCGTCCGCGAGGACGACAGCGATCCCGAGTACGTCTCGCGCGGCGGGCACAAACTCGCGGGCGCGCTGGCCGCCTTCGGGCCCCTCGGGCTGGAGGTGGAGGGGCGGCGCGCACTGGACGCCGG
>NZ_JBEXWB010000275.1:0-8694 GCF_040629645.1 Streptomyces sp. NPDC005899
GCGGGGCCGGCGCGGCGGCGGGCGGCGGGCCCGTGGGCGGGGCCGTCGGAGCCACCGAGACCGCCGTGGCGCCGTGCGGACCGGGGCCGTGCCGCATGGCGGGGTCCAGGCTGTAGGACCGCAGGTAGCCGACCACCGTGTTGGTCACGGCGACCAGCGGCACCGCGACGACCGCGCCGCCGATACCCGCGATCATCCCGCCCGCCGCGACGGAGAGGACGACGGCCAGCGGGTGGACGCGCACGGCCCGGCCGAGGATGAACGGCTGCAGGATGTGGCCCTCGATCTGCTGCACGGCGAGCACCACGATCAGCACCATGAGGGCCGTGAACACACCCTGGGTGACGAGCGCCACGACCACCGCCAGCGCCCCGGAGACCACGGCGCCGACCAGGGGGATGAAGGCGAAGAGGAAGATGAAGACGGCGAGCGGCACCGCCATCGGCACGTCGAGGAAGTAGATGCCCAGCCCGATGAAGATGGCGTCGATCATCGCGACGATCACCGTGCCCCGCACGTAGGCGGTCAGCGTCCGCCAGGCCCGCGGCCCGGCGCCCGCCACTCCCGGACGGGCCTGCGCGGGCACCAGTTTGAGCACCCACTGCCAGATGCGCTTCCCGTCGTAGAGGAGGAAGAGCGTCGAGAACATCGCCAGCAGCAGCCCGGTGAGGAACTCCATCATCACCGTGACGCCCTGGAGGCCGGCGGAGGTGATCTCCTCCGTGTTCGTGCCGATGGTGTCGCTGAGGTTCTTGGCGATGTCGTTGATCTGCTGCTCGGTGACGTGGAAGGGGCTGTCCAGCAGCCAGCGCTTCAGCTCGTCGATGCCGTCGCGGACCCGGTCGGAGAGCGTGTCCAGGTTGTCCATCACCTGCCACACGACGAACCAGCCGACGAGCCCGATGACCACGAATCCCAGCACGGCTGTGACCGCCGTGGCCAGACCCCGCGGCAGCCCGAGCCGTTTCAGCCGTACGACGGTCGGCTGGAGCATGGCCGTGACCAGGAGAGCGGCGACGAATGCCAGGACGACCAGTTGCACGGCGCTGATGACCCGCATCAGCACCCAGAGCGTGCCCGCGAGGACCAGCAGCCGCCAGCCCGCCTCGGCCGCGACGCGCATCCCCCAGGGGATGGCGGCGACCGGATCCGGCCGGGCGGCGACGTCGGGGGCGTACGCCGGTGGGGCCGGCACCTGTTCGGCGACGGCGGCGAGCGTGGAGGAGGAGGTGTGGTCGTCGTCCACGCGACGGTCGTCCTCGGCGCGCCGCTCTTCCAGGCGCGCCCCGATCTCGGTGAGTTCGGCACCCAGCCGACCGAGCCACCCCGGAAGTCTTGACATGCTGATCCCTTTCCCCCGCCCGCTCCCGCCACGCCTCCGGAGCTCTCCTGATCGACCGTACACGTGAAGCCCCGCACCGTAGGACGGTGCGGGGCTTCACGGGGCCGTGGGTCGGGCGGGGCGCGCCCGGTCCTCTGTCCGGGCCGGGCCCGGCCCGGCCCGGCGCGGTCCGGACGGAGGGCCTAGTACCAGTGGTTGGCCTGCCAGAAGGACCAGGCGCCGCACGGACTGCCGTAGCGGCCGTCCATGTAGCTGAGGCCCCACTTGATCTGGGTGGCCGGGTTGGTCTGCCAGTCGGCGCCGGCGGACGACATCTTGGAGCCGGGCAGCGCCTGCACGAGGCCGTAGGCGCCGGAGGAGGCGTTGGTCGCCCGGTAGTTCCAGCTCGACTCGTGGTTCACGATGTTGCTGAAGCACTGGAACTGGTCGCCGGGGATCATCTGACGGGCCATCGCCTGGACGTCGGCCACGCTGTAGGAGCCCTGCGCGGAGAACGACGTCGCGTCGCGGACGGAGGACCGGCTCGCGCGCTCGGCGTCCGCCTGCTTCTCGGCCTCGCGCTCGGCCGCGAGCTTCTTCTCGGCCGCCTTCTTCTTCGACTTGGCGTCCTTGGCGGCCTGAACGCGGGCCGTCTCCTCGGCCGACCTCTTCGCCTCCGCGTCTGCCGCGGACGCCTGGGCGTCCGCCTGCTGCGTGAGCGAGGCGGTCTGGACCTGGGCCTGCTGGCCCGCGGGGATGTCTGCGAGCAGCGTGGTGTCGGCTGCGGCCGCCTCGAAGTTGTTGTCGTCCGCAGCGGGGGTGCTGCCCGACGCAACGCCTACGACGGCGCCTACGGTGGTGACCGCGGTGGCGGATGCCACGGCGAACCCCCGGACCGAAATCCGGCTCACACGGTGTCCTTCCAGCATCGCCCGCTTAGGTGACCTCGCGGGCGCAATCGTGCCCCTGACGCTGGCCTCCCTACTGCTTGGGTCACGGGAGGCACGGGCCCGGTGGGCAACTCCCTTGCGGGAGTGCCGCGTGGTACTCGCGGGCGGCATACGGGCGGCGGTTGTTGAGTTGTGTGGTGCGGGCGCCTCTGGAGGTGCCCAAGTGCCGTATGCGGGGCCTGACGGAAGCAAGACTCTGCCGGACGGACACGGCCTGTTGCAATTCTGTGTTGCGTGTTAAAGGTCACACCCCGTTTGGAGCACCTGTTTTTCGGAAATGACGGCGCAGCACGAAGCCGCCCGGCTAAGCTCCTTGGCTCGCCGGGCGGCATCAATCGGACCTTTCCGTCAGTTGTGGCCTTCCTCCAGCATTTCGGTCACCAATGCCGCGATCGGTGAACGCTCGGAGCGGGTCAGCGTGACGTGCGCGAAGAGCGGATGCCCCTTCAGCTTCTCGACCACCGCCACGACCCCGTCGTACCGGCCGACGCGGAGGTTGTCGCGTTGGGCGACGTCGTGGGTGAGCACCACGCGCGAATTCGCCCCGATCCGGGACAACACGGTCAGCAGGACGTTGCGTTCCAGTGACTGGGCCTCGTCCACGATGACGAACGCGTCGTGGAGGGAGCGGCCCCTGATGTGGGTGAGCGGCAGGATCTCCAGCATCCCGCGCCCCAGCACCTCTTCGATGACCTCGCGCCCGGCGACCGCCGACAGGGTGTCGAACACGGCCTGTGCCCAGGGGCTCATCTTCTCGGCCTCGCTGCCGGGAAGGTATCCGAGCTCCTGTCCGCCCACCGCGTACAGCGGCCGGAAGACCATCACCTTCTGGTGCTGCCTGCGTTCGAGCACCGCCTCCAGTCCCGCGCAGAGCGCGAGGGCCGACTTGCCGGTGCCCGCCCGGCCGCCCATGGACACGATGCCGACGTCCGGGTCGAGGAGCAGGTCGAGGGCGATGCGCTGCTCGGCGCTGCGGCCGTGGATCCCGAATGCCTCCCGGTCACCGCGTACGAGACGGACGTTGCCCTCGGCCGTGACCCTGCCGAGGGCCTTGCCGCGCTCGGACTGGAGGACCAGCCCGGTGTGCACGGGGTACTCGGCGGCCTCGGGGACGTACAGCGTCTCCTCGCCGAAGAGCAGGTCGACCTGTTCCGCGGCGAGGGTCAGCTCGGCCATCCCGGTCCAGCCGGAGTCGGTGATGGCGAGTTCGGCGCGGTACTCCTCGGCGAGCAGGCCGACCGAGGATGCCTTGATCCGCAGGGGCAGGTCCTTGGAGACGACCGTGACGTCGTACCCCTCGGCCTGGAGGTTGCGCGCGACCGCGAGGATCCGTGAGTCGTTGTCCCCCAACCGGTAGCCGGCGGGAAGGACGCCGGGGTCTGAGTGGTTGAGCTCGACGCGGAGCGTCCCGCCCAGATCCCCGAGCGGGATCGGGGCGTCCAGCCGGCCGTACCGGACGCGGAAGTCGTCCAGCAGGCGCAGGGCCTGCCGGGCGAAATACCCGAGCTCGGGATGGTGCCGTTTGGCCTCCAGCTCCGTGACCACGACGATCGGGAGCACGACTTCGTGCTCGTCGAACCGGGCCATGGCGTTGGGGTCGGCCAGCAGGACGCTGGTGTCGAGAACATAGGTGCGCCTGTCGGGCATGCGGCGCTTGCTGCTGGTCACCACGGAAGGACGTACCCCCTCGGACGAGGTCGGGGAGTGCGACGGGCGTCGCGGAACTTCCCGAAGGGAGAGGACGGACCGGGTTCGGGCCCTGTGCGCGGGCCGAACACCGGCCCTCCGCGTCGGCCGCACGGTGTGCGGTCCTTCGTGTGCAACGGGCCTCCCGGGCGAGCGGGCTGGGTGCCGCTCACTTGGCTGCGACGTCCGCCTGGTTGGTGACCGGACGTCGACCTGAGAGGGATATGCCCTTCCGCACACGAAGCCATGCCGCTGCCTGCGACAAGGTGTGTGCGCGTCCCCGTGAACAGTCCGTGGCGCGCAGGTAGCCGACCGGGTCCCGGAGCGGCTCGCCGCCCTCCGTGGGGAGGGCCCGGGTCAGGCCCCGTAGCGGCGGTGCCGGGCCGCGTAGTCGCGCAGGGCGCGCAGGAAGTCGACCTTGCGGAAGGCCGGCCAGAAGACCTCGCAGAAGTAGTACTCCGAATGGGCGCTCTGCCAGAGCATGAAGCCCGACAGGCGCTGCTCCCCGCTGGTGCGGATCACCAGGTCCGGGTCGGGCTGCCCCCGGGTGTAGAGGTGCTCGGAGATCAGGTCCGTGGAGACCACCTCGGCGAGCTCCTCGAAGGTGGTGCCCTTGGAGGAGTGCTCCAGCAGCAGGGACCTGACCGCGTCCGCGATCTCCTGGCGCCCTCCGTAGCCCACGGCGACGTTGACGATTATCCCGTCGATACCGGCCGTGGCCTCCTCGGCCTCCTTGAGCACGGTCTGGGTCCGCGACGGCAGCAGGTCGAGCGTGCCCACGTGGTGGACCCGCCACCGTCCGTCGGCCGCGAGGTTGCGCACGGTGTTCTCGATGATGCCGAGCAGCGGGGTGAGCTCCGCCTCGGGCCGGTCGAAGTTGTCCGTGGAGAGCAGCCAGAGGGTGACGACCTCCACGTCGGTCTCGCTGCACCAGCCGAGCAGCTCGGAGATCTTGTCGGCCCCGGCCTGGTGCCCCTGCACGGCGGAACCGCCGGAGGCCTTCGCCCACCGCCGGTTGCCGTCGAGGATGACTCCGATGTGCTTGGGCACCTGGGCGTGGTCCAGACGGCCTTCCACCCGGCGTGCGTAGAGCCCGTACACCAGGTCGCGCAAGTTCACTGAGTTCACCCTCTCGGTTCCGTACGGGCCCGGGGCCCGTCCTCCCCGTCGCCGGGGGTCGGGGGTCTTCCCCCGGGGGAGCGCCGCGCGGTCGGCACACCGCGTGCGTGCGAGCCGCGGACCGGCAGGTCCCGAAGCCGCCACATTACTGCGGGCGGGCCACAGGGGCCCAACCCGGTCTGTCACAACTCCGTGATAAGGAGTGAAACGTGACTGATTCCCTCTCCTACCGCGCCGACGCGTCCCGCTACGACTCCATGGAGTACCGGCGCACCGGCCGCAGCGGCCTCAAGCTCCCCGCCGTCTCGCTCGGCCTGTGGCACAACTTCGGCGACGACCGCTCCCTCGGCTCCCAGCGGGCGATCCTGCGCCGCGCCTTCGACCTGGGGGTGACCCACTTCGACCTGGCCAACAACTACGGTCCGCCGCCGGGCTCCGCCGAGCTCAACTTCGGCAAGATCTTCCGGCAGGACTTCGCCCCGTACCGCGACGAGCTCGTCATCTCCACCAAGGCCGGTTACGAGATGCATCCGGGCCCGTACGGTGAGTGGGGCTCCCGCAAGTACCTGCTGTCCTCGCTCGACGCCTCGCTGCGGCGGACGGGCCTCGACCACGTCGACATCTTCTACTCCCACCGCTTCGACCCGCACACCCCGCTCGAGGAGACCATGGGGGCGCTCGCCTCCGCGGTCCGCCGGGGCAAGGCCCTCTACGCGGGTGTGTCCTCCTACAGCGCCGAGCAGACCACCGAGGCGGCCCGCATCCTGCGTGAGATGGGGGTGCCCGCCCTGATCCACCAGCCGTCCTACTCGATGGTCAACCGCTGGGTGGAGGCCGACGGGCTGCTCGACGCCCTGGAGGCGGCCGGCATGGGCTGCATCTCGTTCGCGCCGCTCGCCCAGGGCCTGCTCACCGGCAAGTACCTCGCGGGGATCCCGGAGGGCTCGCGGGCGAGCCAGGGCAAGTCCCTCGACCCGGGGCTGCTGTCCGAGGAGATGGTGCGCCGGCTGCGCGGGCTGAACGACATCGCCCGGTCCCGGGGGCAGTCGCTTGCCCAGCTGGCCCTCAACTGGGTGCTGCGCGACAGCCGCATGACGTCGGCCCTGATCGGCGCGTCGAGCGTGGGGCAGCTGGAGGAGAACGTGGCCGCACTCCGCGCGCCGGCGCTGTCGGCCGACGAACTGAAGGAGATCGACACCTTCGCCGTGGACACCGCGGACACCAACATCTGGGCCGCCCGGGGCTGACGACGCCCTCCGGCCCGCTGCCGCCACCGTGCTCGCGCACCCGCCGCACGGCCGTCCTGGACGGGCGCCGGGCCGGACACGAAAAAACGGGCCGGTCCGTGGGGGGGGATACGGACCGGCCCGAGGGGGGGTTTCCACCATAACCCTTCGTAAGTGGTGGTGGGGTCCACGCCACTCCACAATCACTCTCCGGATTCGCCGGAACGCGCTACGGGGCTTTTTCCGGCCCCACGGATATCCGCGCGGACGTCCGTACGGGCGGCCCCGGTCCCGCGGGCGTCCCGGTTCGGGCGCGGCTCCCGCCGCCTCAGCGGCGGACGAAGCGGACCTGCACCGTGTCCCCGCCGCTGACGACGAAGTCGCCGTTCTCGCAACGGATCACCGCTTCGCACACCTCGCCGCACCGGTCGCGGGCCTCCCGCGTGCCGATCACCGTCCACGCCCCTCCGTAGGGGGGCGGCGGCAGCCGGTTGATCTCCTCCAGCCGCCACTGGCCCGCCGGCACGCACCAGTCGGGGAGGGCGGGCCAGTCACCGGAGGTGACGCGCAGCGACCGGTCGGAGGAGCAGGTCAGGAGGACCGACTGCCCGTCCGCGAGGACGAACTCCACGGCTTCGGGCTCTCCCGTGCAGCCCTCGGGCCGGTAGAAGAGGCCCTGCACGGCGGTGATGCGCGCCCCGGTGAGCCAGTCGGCGTTCCCGTGGCGCGGGCGTCCGGACGGCCGTTCCTCCGGGTCCCGGCTCAGCTCGCCGCCGGACGTTTCCCTTCCCACCGTCATGACCTGCTCCTTTGTTGTGCGCTCAACCACAAGGGTCGCACTACCCGTGAGTAGGACGGTGGGGCAGGTGGCGCAGTTGCCTCCGCCGTGGGTGAAAGCCCCTCAGGTGCCCGCCCCCGCGGCCTTTTCGGGTTTGCGCGCCTCGATCAGGAAGCGGGCGGAGTGCGCGACGAACGGCCCCTCGGCCTCGATCAGGTGGTGCAGCGAGCGGAGCCGGGGCAGGTACGCGTCCACGGTGAAGCCCGGGACCATCCAGACGACCTTGCGCAGGAAGTAGACGACGGCCCCGATGTCGAGGAACTCGACCCGCAGCCTCTCCGCCCGCAGGTCGGCCACCTCGAGACCGGCCGCCTCGGCGTCCGCCCGCGCCCGCTCCGGATCGCGTGCCTGGCGTGTCGCGGGTGGCTGCGGTCCGAGGAAGTACTCGACGAGCTCGAACACACTGGCCGGGCCGACCTGCTGGGAGAAGTACGTGCCCCCCGGCCTCAGCACGCGCGCGATCTCCTCCCACCAGGTGGTGACCGGATGCCGGCTGACCACCAGGTCGAAGGCCTCGTCGGCGAAGGGCAGCGGTGGCTCGTCGGCGTCGGCGACGACCGCCGCGCCGCGCGGGTGCAGCAGGGCCGTGGCACGGGCGACGTTCGGGGGCCAGGACTCGGTGGCCACCGTCAGCGGTGGGAGCACGGCGGCCGAGGCGAGGACCTCGCCACCGCCCGTCTGGATGTCGAGCGCCGCCCCGGCGCGTGCCAGCCGGTCCGCCATGGCGCGGGCGTACCCCCAGGACGGCCGCTGCTCCGTGGCCCGCCCGTCGAGCCAGGAGAAGTCCCAGCCGTCGACGGACACGGCGCCGGCCTCGGCGACGAGGGTCGCGAAGCGGGCGTCCGAGGCGGCCGGATCGGGCGTCGCGGGTGACGGTTCGGTCATGCCGGAATCGTGGCAGCCCGCCCCGGTACGCGCGACCGTATATCCGGGGCGTGCCCCGGGGACGCACCCGCCCGCCCGCGGACCCGACCGCACATCCGGCCGCCCGGTGGGCCTCATGTGGCGAGTCCACCGGACAGCAGGCCGACGTACGCCCCGGCGATCATGAACGGGCCGAACGGGATGCCCGTCCTGCGCCCCGCCCGCCGCAGCAGCACGAGGCCCACCCCGTACAGCGCGCCGAACAGGAAGCCCGCGAACCCGCCCGCGCACAGCACCGGCCAGCCGTACCAGCCGAGTGCCACGCCCAGGGCGAGGGCGAGCTTCACGTCGCCGAAGCCCATGCCGTTCGGATTGATCAGGAACAGCACGAAGTAGAAGCCGCCCAGCGCCACCCCGCCGAACAGCGCGGAGTCCCAGGACCCGCCGTGCTCCGGCAGCAGGGCGGCGCACCCCAGGAGCACGGTGGCCGCGACCGCCAGGGGCAGTGTGAGCCGGTCGGGCAGGCGGTGGACCCTCCGGTCGATGACGGCCAGGAGCACGGCGACAGGGGCCAGCAGCGCCCACACGACGGCCTCCGGCCGGCTCCCCGTGGCGGCGGCGAGGGTGACGCAGGCGAGGACGGTGACGACCGGGGCGGCGGCGCCGGGGGCGTAGTGGCGCCGCCCCGCC
>NZ_JBEXWB010000276.1:0-8663 GCF_040629645.1 Streptomyces sp. NPDC005899
GCCCGCTCACGGGTCAGCTTCTTCCGTCCCTGCGGCTTCCGGTCCTTCCGGATCTCGAACTCCACCGCACCCCTTCAGCTGGGGTGTTGCGACGATCACTGGAACCCAAGCTTGTGGTGGGGCCCTTCGACGTTCGTAGTCTCATCTACGGTCTCGACGAGACTCGCCGGGCCCTCCGGCCGGCTCCCCTCGGCGCCCTCAGCTGCTTCCACCCGGTCCACTCCACGACGTCGTCAACAGCACCGGAGGCGCGCGGGCTTCGTGTCACAACAGCGGGTCGGGTATGAGGTGGAAGACGCTCATCGCCCCCAGCCGGTCGCCCGCCCCATCACCGCCACCCACCGTTCCGGCACAGCAGCCAGGTCTTCCACGGCAGCCCACGTCCCGCCGTCTCCGCCTCTCGGCTGCGGGGCCTTGTTCCCTGCCATGCGCGGAGACCGGAAGATGATCGCGTGGCTCGACCTCGCAGCCCGGGGTGAAGCCGGGGTGGTCACGTCTCCGATGACGCTGGTGGAGGCGTACGACGGCAGAACCACCGAGAGGCGCTGGGACTGGGTGCTTCCCGGCTCGAGGTCGCCGACGTCGGAAAGGACGAGGCCCGCCAGGCGCGCCACCTCCTGGCCGACGCCAAGCTGCACGGCCACGAGTACGCGAGCGGCGCGGTACTCGTCGTCGTCGCGCGCCGGCAGAAGGAGCAGGTCGCCGTCTTCATCTGGGACGTCGACGATGTGGAGAGGCTGGTTCCGGGGTCGATCGTCGTCAAGAAGGTATGACGCGGCATTCCGATCTCGGTCCTGGTCTCATTCGCGCCCGTCCAGTGCCGTTCACCGCTTGCATCTCGTATTCCTCACCCTTTCTTTCACCGGCCGATACGTCGAAGGCCCCCGCAACTCCCTGCGGGATGCCTTCGACGTAAGTGGTCTTCCGCCACGGTGCCGGTCAGCGCACTTCCTGGATGCGGATCAGGTTTCCGGCGGGATCGCGGAAGGCGCAGTCGCGCATGCCGTACGGCTGCTCGGTCGGCTCCTGGACCACTTCGGCGTCGCCCGCCTGCAACTGTTCGAAGGTGGCGTCGAGGTCCTTGGTGGCCAGCAGGATCCAGCCGTACGTCCCCTTGGCCATCATCTCGGCGATGGTGCGGCGCTCCTCGTCCGTGATCCCCGGATCGGCGGCGGGCGGCGCCAGCAGGATGGACGTGCCGGGCTGGTCGGCGGGGCCGACCGTGATCCAGCGCATCGCACCGGAGCCGACGTCGTTGCGGACCTCGAAGCCGAGGGTGTCCCGGTAGAACGCCAACGACGCGTCCGGGTCGTCGTGCGGCAGAACGCTCGTGTGAATGGTGATGTCCATGGCATTCACGCTACGGCCGGTCCGAGGGGGGCGCTTCTCGATTCCTGACCGGTCTGGTCACCTGTTTCGCCACGCACGAGGGGAGCCCCTCCGTCGCCTGTGCCGCAAGCCTCCGGTACGTGCTGGGCGGCATCCCGACCAGTTCGGTGAAGCGCGTGCTGAACGTGCCCAGGGACGAACAGCCGACCTCGAAACACACATCGGTGACGCTGAGGCCGCCACGGCGCAACAGCGCCATCGCACGCTCGATCCGGCGCGTCATGAGGTAGCTGTACGGAGACTCGCCGTAGGCCTGACGGAACTCACGGCTCAGGTGCCCGGCCGACATGTGCACGCCTCGGGCGAGCGCCTCGACGTTCAGCGGCTGCGCGTACTCCCGGTCGATCCGGTCGCGGACGCGGCGCAGGCGGGCCAGGTCGCTCAGGCGCTGCGCCGAGGCTGGTCTGCTCGTCACCTGTGCGATCGTGCCACGCCGGTCCGCGGTTGCCCAGTCGCTCAGGTCATGTGGCCAGGCCCGGGATCGTGCGCCCCGAAGCCCGTCCTGGGGCGTGCCGCCCGGGCGGTCGAGGACGTCCCGGCGGTCCGGACGGTCCAGGAGGTCCCGGCTGCCTGGGTCGCCCGGATGGGAACGGCCGTACGGGCTCGTGCGGACCGGAGGGTGGCGGGGCCGCGAGGCCGGGCGGGCGCCCGTCATCGTGTGGCGGTCTCCCAGACGAAGCCGTCCGGGTCGGTGAAGGCACCGCGGTCGCCGCCGATCACGAGGCGGTGCGAGCCGGTGCCCTCGGGGGCGACGCCGGCGTCCTTGGCGAGGGCCCGGTGGCCGTAGAGCGCCAGCTTGACCGAGTTCGGCGGCGTCACGAACTCGACGTACTTGCGGCCGTAGCTCTTTCCGACGACGAGGCCGCGTTCGACGTAGAACTGCTTGCTCGCGGCCATGTCCTCGACGCCCAGGAGGAGCACGAACTGGTCGATCCGCTCGGTGGCCGGCCCCTTGTCCTTCTTGGCCGAGGACGCGATCTTCCAGAGCGCCCCGTCCGGGGCCCGTACGACGCCGCCGTAGCCCCAGAACGACTTCGTGGCCGGTTTCACCGTGGTGGCACCGGCCTCCACGGCGGCTTCCACGAGGCGGTCGACGCCGGAAGGCTGGGAGACGGTGAGGGACAGCGTGAAGCCACGGAAACCGGTCGTGGGCGTCTCGCCCGCCCGCACCTGTACCTGGGAGTCCGGGCCGAAGGCGTCGGTGCAGAAGCGCTGGGCGGCGGCGGGGTCGGCCGCTTCGAGGATGACGGATGCGATGGAAGCCATGGATGAAGCCTCGCGCGTCCGCGTGGAACGCGCTTCTCGATTCCTGACCGACCCGGCCGCCCGACCGACCGTGTCGCCCCGGACGCACCCAGCCGCACGCCGGGCCACCCGCCGGGCCTGCTCCGCCGGGAGGGCGCTCATGCCGACGGGCCCGGCACCTTGCGGTGCCGGGCCCGTCGGTCGCTCAGGACGCCGGGCCGGGTGTGCGCCCGGACGTCCGCCGACTCACGCGTCGGGCTCGATGCCTCATGCCTCAGGCGTCGGAGCCCACCTTGCGGCGGCGCACCACGAACAGCGCGCCGGCGCCGATCGCCACGGCCGCACCGCTCGCGAGGGCGAGCTGCGAGGTCGCGGAGGAGGAGCCGGTCGCCGCGAGGGTGCCCGTCGCCGGGCGGGCGGAGGACCCGCCCTGCGGCTTGAGGTCCGAGGTGTTCGGCTTGTGGGCGCTGGGCTTGGCGTCACCGGTCTTGCCGGGCTTGCTGCCCGCGGCGGCGATCAGGAACTCGTAGCCCTCGAGGTCCGGGGTCCCGCCGCAGCTTCCGTTGTCGTTGAAGTAGTCACCGGCCACGAACGTGATGCCGTTGCCCGCGGGAGCCGACGCGTCGATCGTGAGCCGCATCTTGATGTCGGCGTGGGCGCCGGCCTTCAGCGGGCTGATGGCGTCCATGTAGTGCTCGTTGTCGACGGTCTTCCACGTGGAGGAGGACCCGCTGGACCACTGCAGGCGCACGAGCTCACCGAGGTCCTTGAGCCCGCTCTTGTCCGTCGCGTGGACGTAGGCGAACGGAAGCACCTCGTCCATGGTCTTCTTCGAGCCGTTGGTGACCCGCAGCTTGAAGTTGGTCTTCGTACCGGCGACGACGGTGGACGGCAGACCCGTCACGACCGTGGTCAGCTTGGCCTCCGGGACGCAGTCCTCGTCGTCCCCGCCCTGCTCGGCCTCTTCCTCCTTGGCCTTGGCGAGCGCGGCGTCGGCGGCGTTCTTGTCGGCGAGCGCCTGCTTGACCACCTTCTGCGCCTGATCGATCTTGCGGACCAGGGCCACCCGCTCGTCGTCGAGCGCCGTCGTGGCTTCCTGGGCCTTGGTGTCGGCGGCGGTCTTGGCGGCACCGGCGGTGACGGCGGTGGCCTCGGCCTCGGTCAGCTTCTTCGTCTCCTCGGCGAGCTTCGCCTCCGCCGCGGTCCTCTCCGCCTCGGTGGCCGTCTCCGGAAGCGCGTCGACCACCGCCTGGGCTGCGCCGACCGCCGCCCGGGCCTCGACGACGGCCTGGTCGGCGGCGGTCTTCGCGGTGCCGGCCGTCTCGGCGGCCTCCTTCGCGGCCTTCGCGGCCACCACGAGGGGGTGGGTCGGGGACGTGGTCGCTTCCAGGGCCTCCTCGGCGGCCTTCTCCGCGGCGACGGCCTCGTCGTACGCCGTCTGTGCCGCGGCGGCAGCCTTTTCCAGCTCCGCGACGGTCGGCTTGTCCTGGGTCTGCGCCGACGGCTTCTCGTCGGCGAACGCGGGGGTGACCGAGAGAAGGAGTGCGGGAGTGGTCACCGCTGCGGCGACAGCGGTGGCGAGTATGCGGCGAATCTTCACAAGAGCCCTTCGGGGTCCGAAAAAGAAGAAGGGGCCGCAGCGGAATGGGACACGCACATGCGACCTCGGTGATCGTATGGCGGGGGCAACGATCGGTCCGCACGCTTTCTTCACCCGTTCCGTCCGGTACCGCGCCGCGACGGCAGACAGAAAAGACGAAAAGGTGCAGTTGCTTTCCCTGCCTGCGGTTTCGCTGTGAGGAATGCCACAGGGCCCCGTCCCCGGTCCGCGGATCCCACGCACGGGCTCCGCAGTGCGGGAGCCGAGTGCCGGGCCGGGAAGCGTCCGGGAGCGCGGTTCAGACCGTGAACGTCAGGCCCCGTGTCACCCGGCCCGCCGAGGACAGCAGCTTCTGGCGGACCTGGCTGGTCCGGTACATCCTGTCGGCCCGGAAGGAGATGCCGAGCGAGCCGAGCGTGTCCCCGCTGTACACGGGGACCGCGATGCAGACCGTGCCGAGGGAGTACTCCTCCCGGTCCATGACGGAGGGCGTCGGCAGCGACGCCTCCAGTTGCCGGACGAGCTCCTCGCGGTGGGTGATCGTCCGGGGGGTGAGATCGGCGAGCCTGTGCCGCGAGAGGTACTCGCCGCGCGCTTCGGCGTCCAGTTCACGCAGGACGCACTTGCCGAGGGCGGTGGCGTGGCCGGCGTCCTCGAAGCCCACCCAGAGGTCGGCCCGGGGGGCCAGGGGGCCGTCGACGATCTCGGCGACGCGGATCTCACCGTCCTCGTAGAAGGTCAGGTAGGCGGCGGCCGCCATCTCGTCCCGCAGGGTCGCGAGGGCGGGCCGCACGGCAGCGAGCAGATCCTCGCCACCGCTCGCCCCCTGGCGGGCGGGCAGGGCACCGACGACGTACGCTCCGTCGTCCAGTTTCCTCAGATGCCCGTCCTGAGTGAGCGTGCGCAGCAGGCGGTCCGCGGTCTCCGGTTCCAGTCCCGACTCCCGCGTCAGCTGTTCGGCGAGGGCTCCGCCCTCGTGGGCCCCCGCGGCTTCCAGCAGGCGGAAGGCCCGCTGCACGGAGGCCAGGAGCGAGAGGCTCGGCTGGTCACCCATTCCCCCAGCGTGTACCCGGCGTGGAGCGCAGGCAAGGCGGATCCCCTCGCGCTCGCCGATCGCGGCCCACCCGTCCGGGCCGGCCCCCGATCCGGGCCGGCCGCCGATCCGGGCCGGCCGCCGATCCGGGCCGGCCGCCGATCCTGGTCGGACTCACGCCCGCCCACCCGGGCCGGACTCACGCCCGGGCCGGACTCCCCGGGCCGACTACCTCCCGAGCCGGGGCCGCCCATCCACTTCGGCTGCCTCTCAGCCGGGGCCGCCCATCCGGCACCGGGCGCGCGCCGGAGGTCGGCGCCGTGGGTGGTCCGCTCTCAGGTACCCGCCGCCTGCGCCGTCGCCGCCGTCAGTTCCTCCACGTCCAGGATGGTCAGCTGCCGCTGCCGGGGGCCCGTCCGGAGCAGCCCCTGGGCCGCCAGGCGTTTCAGGTGCCGTTGCACCGATGCGCGGCTCACCCCGCACCACTCGGCCAGGTCCGTCTGGGCGACCCCGTACAGGGTGATGTCCGGGGAGTCCGGGACGGCCACGCCCTCGGTGCGGGCCAGCCGGGCCAGCAGCCGGTTCAGCCGCACCTCGGTGGCTGCCGTGGCGATCTCCGTACGGCCCCGGTCTGCCTCCTGGAGCCGGTTCAGCGCGACGGTCAGCAGGTGCCTGGTGACGCCGGGGTGCCGCTCCATCAGCAGCTGGAACTTCGAGGCCGGCAGGACGTGGACCACGGCCGGCGTCACCGCCGTCACCTCGGCGGTCCGGCGGCCCTCCCGCACAGCCGCCATCTCACCGATGATGTCGCCCGGCCCTCGCGCCGCGAGATAGGAGCGGCTGCCGTCCTCCCGGCACCCCGTGACGCGGCAGACGCCCTCGGATATGACACCCGTCCAACGGTCGGCGTCGGTTTCGGCCACCAGGCGCTGTCCTGCCCGGTAGGAGCGCGTGCGGCCGAAACCCAGCAGCGCCGACTTCTCCGAATCGTCCAGCATGTCCCAGAAACGTAAGACTGTCATGAAGTAACTATGGGCTCAAGCAGGCCAACCAGGCCTCAGATGACGCTTTTTGGTCGCTATCGACCTGCTTCGATGCTCCCACTTACAGGAGCGGCCCAGGAGAAACACGTGACAGACCAGCCGGGTGCACAGGGCGGTCACACCGTCGGCGGCGAGGGCAACATCGCCGTTCAGGCCAATCGCGACGTACGTTTCAAAAAGTCGAACATCGCCGCGCGCGACATCAACATCACCAAGATCAAGCAGCACGTCAGGAACCATCCCGTCGTCTCCCTCACCGCGATCGCCGCCGTACTCGCGGCGTCCGTGTACGGCGGTGTCCAGGTCGCGACGTCCGACAGCGGTGTCGACCTCTCCGTGGTGAGCGAGCCCGGCGCGGCCGGCGCCGTCCACACGGCCGAAGAGGTCCGTGTCGCGGAGAGGACAGGGAACGCCGCCGCCTGGTGCGCGCTCGTCGCGCCCACCGACGGCGGGTGCGAGAAGAGCCTCTCGGGCGCGTTCGCCGGGCGCAGCCAGGCCTACCGCGACAAGGTCGACCACGTCGCCATAGGCAAGGCCACCGCGAGCGCCACCGCGGCGCAGGTACCGCTGAGCTGGGACGGTGAGAAGCAGGGCACCATTCCGCTCGAGTGGTCGGGCGGGCGGTGGCAGCTCAGCACGTCGAACTACGGACTGGTGAAGCTCGGGGGCGGCGTCTTCCTGTCGCTCGTGGACTCGCGGGAGGGCAACCTCAAGCTCGGCGGAATCCCGATCCCGTCATGAGCGCCGATCGGACCCTCCCCCGCTCCGCCGGCCCGGCCACCCCTGGCCCGCCCGCGCACGCCACCCTCCTGGTCGCCGACATCGAGCGGTTCAGCTCGCGGGACGGCGCCGACCAGATGCGCACCCGCGAGGCGATGTACGGCGAGTTCCGTGACGCGTTCACCGAACCCGTGTGGTCCTCGTGCCTCCACGAGGACCGCGGCGACGGCCTGCTGGTGGTCGTTCCGCAGCAGATCCCCAAGTCGGTGCTGCTCGGGGAGTTCCTGCCCCGCCTCGACACGGCTCTCGGGCGCCGGCGCCGCAGCGACCCGCTGCTGAGGATGCGGATCGCCGTCCACGCCGGTGACGTCCACTTCGACGAGCACGGCATCGGTGGCCACGCCGTGAACCGGACCTTCCGGCTGTGCGACAGCGATCCGCTGCGGAAGGCCCTCGCGGCGTCGGAGGGCGATCTCGCCCTGCTGGTGTCCGAGACCATCCACGAGGACGTGGTCCGCGGCGGCTACCCCGGTATCGCACCGCAGGCCTTCCACGCGGTCGACGTCCGGGTCAAGGAGACGGCGGTACGCGCCTGGCTCCATGTCCCCGGGGACCCGGACGCGGCCCGCCGGGTCGCCGCCGAGGTGCCCCGCACCCCGGCGGAGGACACCGCGGACGCACATCGGCAGGGCGAACCCCGGCAGGGCGGTGTCTCGCTCTCCGCGGGCGGTGACGTCCGCCTCGGGCCCCACAGCAACCTCGCGGGCCGCGACATCCGCGTGGACGGGGAGACCCGCGCCCCACGCTGGTGGCGGCGCTGAGCAGGAAGGAGACCACCTCATGAAGCACGTACGTCCGGCACTCCTCGGCGCGGCGGGCGCCGCTCTGCTCGTCCTCACCACCACCGCGTGCGGCGGCTTCGGACCGGCCGACAAGGAGGAGGTGTGCACGGGTTTCGACGAGCTCAACACCCAGTTCGTGCAGGGCAACGGGGTCATGGGCAACCCTCTGTTCCGAAAGACGGAGGAGATGGCCGACCTCGCCGACCGGTACGAGGGCACGCCGGACCTCTCGAAGGACGCCGAAGGACTCCACAAGGTCGCCGACGCCGACTCGATGACCGGTGCGGACCTCGCGGAGAACACCACCCGGATCGCCGAACTCTGCGACCGGCCCGTGGGTTTCGGCACCGGCTTCGGCTTCTGAACGACGCACCGCACGGCGCCCACCCGCACGCCTCTGATGCGCACGGTGCCACCCGCGCGGTGCCCGCACGGCACCCATCCGCACCGCCCCGGAAGGACACCACCATGCAGTGGACCGCGTACGAGATCTTCTCCGTGATCTCCGGACTGATCCTGATCGGCACCGCCTTCGCTCCCGGACTCTCCGTGAAGGACCGCGCCTACGCCCTGCTCGGCGGGGCCTTCTTCGCGGGATACGGCTTCTACGTCGCCAACCAGGCGGCCGGCACCTACGAGTTCCCCGTGTACGTCTTCGTGATCCCGGCGCTGGCCGTGCTCTACCTGCTGTACAGGCTGTTCGGCGGGACCGGGGGCTCGTCGGCCGGCTGAGTGCCGCGCCGCGCGAGGGGGGACGAGAGCCGTGGCCGCCGGATGGGTCACCGCCCTGG
>NZ_JBEXWB010000277.1:0-8644 GCF_040629645.1 Streptomyces sp. NPDC005899
GCCGCGCCCGCGGACGCGGCCGGGCTCGCGGGCGTCCTGGTGACGCCCGGGCCCGACATGGTCCACCTCACCGGCTACCGGCCGACCGCCGAGACCGAGCGGCTCACCCTGCTCGTCCTGCGGCCCGGACGGGAACCGGTCCTCGTCGTCCCGGCCCTGGAGGCGGCCGACGCCGAGCGTGCGACCGGCGCGCCGGCCCTCGACCTGCACGACTGGACGGACGCCACCGACCCCTACGGGCTGGCCGCCGGACTGCTGGACGCCGAGGGCCGGTTCGGCGTCAGCGACAACACCTGGGCCCTGCACCTGCTCGCCCTGCAGGACCGTCTGCCGGGCACCTCCTACGCCTCGCTCACCGCGGCCCTGCCCATGCTGCGCGCGGTGAAGGACGCGGCCGAACTGGAGCGGCTGGCCGCGGCCGGGGCCGCCGCCGACGCCACGTACGAGCGGATCCTCCACGTGCGCTTCTCCGGACGCAGGGAGAGCGACGTGGCCGCCGACCTGGCCGCCCTTCTCACCGAGCACGGCCACTCCCAGGTCGACTTCACCGTGGTCGGCTCCGGCCCCAACGGCGCGAACCCCCACCACGAGGCGGGGGACCGGGTCATCGAACGGGGCGACATGGTCGTCCTGGACTTCGGCGGGCTGAAGCACGGCTACGGCTCCGACACCTCCCGCACGGTCCACGTCGGCGAACCCACCGCCGAGGAGCAGCGGGTCCACGACGTCGTACGGGAGGCGCAGGAGGCGGGATGCCGCGCCGTACGGCCGGGGGCCGCCTGCCAGGAGATCGACCGGGCGGCCCGCGCCGTGATCACCGGGTTCGGGTACGGCGAGCGCTTCATCCACCGCACCGGCCACGGCATCGGCGTCACCACCCACGAGCCGCCCTACATGATCGAGGGCGAGGAGCAGCCGCTGGTGCCGGGCATGTGCTTCTCCGTGGAGCCGGGCATCTACCTCCCCGGCCGGTTCGGCGTCCGGATCGAGGACATCGTCACGGTCACGGAGGACGGCGGCAGGCGGCTCAACACCACCGCGCGGGAACTCGCCGTCGTCGAGTAGCGGGAACTGGCCGGCGTCGAGTAGGCGGGCCGGTCCCCGGGGAGGCGGAGCGGCTCACTCGTCGGCCAGGACCACGCACGACTCGGGCGGCAGGTGCAGGACCCCGTCCGCGCCCGGGGCGTGCACCGGCTCCCAGGAGGCCAGCACCCGCCCGCCGCCGCCCCGGTGCCGCCCGCCGCCCAGCGGTACGGCGGCGGGTCTCCCGGACAGGTTGACCGCGATCCGCAGGTCGCCCCGGCGGTAGGCCAGCCAGCGCGCCTCCTCGTCGAACGCCGGCCTGACCGAGCCCAGATCCGGATCGGAGAGGTCGGGCAGGGCGCGGCGCAGCGCGATCAGCTCGCGGTACCAGGCCCCGATCCGGGTGTGGGGCTCGCGCCCGGCTTCGCTCCAGTCGAGGCACGAGCGGCCCCGGGTGCGCGGGTCCTGCGGATCGGGGATGTCCTCCTCGGCCCAGCCGTGCGCCGCGAACTCCCGCCGCCTGCCGTTGCGCACGGCCTCGGCGAGCTCGGGATCGGTGTGGTCGGTGAAGAACTGCCACGGCGTGCGCGCGCCCCACTCCTCGCCCATGAAGAGCATCGGGGTGAAGGGCGCCGTGAGGACGAGGGTGGCGGCACAGGCCTGGAGTCCGGGGGAGAGGGAGGCGGCGAGCCGGTCGCCGAGGGCGCGGTTGCCGATCTGGTCGTGCGTCTGGGCGTAGCCGACGAAGCGGTGGGCGGGGGTGCGCGTGACGTCGACGGGCCGGCCGTGCGTGCGCTCCCGGAAGCTGGAGTACGTGCCGTCGTGGAAGAAGGCGCGGGTCACCGTCTTGGCGAGGGCGGCCAGCGGGGCGGCGGCGAAGTCGGCGTAGTAGCCCTGGGCCTCGCCGGTGAGCGCGGTGTGCAGGGCGTGGTGGAAGTCGTCGTTCCACTGGGCGTGCAGACCGAGGCCGCCGTCCGGGCGGGGCGTGGTCGTCCGCGGATCGCAGAGGTCGGACTCGGCGATCAGCGTGAGCGGCCGGCCGAGCTCCGCGGCGAGCGCGTCGACGGCGGTGGACAGCTCCTCCAGGAAGGTGAGCGCCCGCCCGTCGGCCAGGGCGTGGACGGCGTCCAGGCGCAGCCCGTCCAGCCGGTAGTCCCGCAGCCAGGCGAGCGCGCTGCCCAGCAGGTACGCCCGGACCTCGTCGGACCCGGGCGCGTCGAGGTTGACGGCCGAACCCCAGGGCGTGTGGTGGGTGTCCGTGAAGTACGGGCCGAAGGCGGGGAGGTGGTTGCCCGACGGGCCGAGATGGTTGTGCACCACGTCCAGGACGACCGCGAGACCGAGCCCGTGTGCCGTGTCGACGAAGCGCTTGAGCCCCTCCGGTCCGCCGTACGGTTCGTGCACCGCCCACAGCGACACCCCCTCGTACCCCCACCCGTGCGTGCCGGGGAAGGGGCAGACGGGCATCAGCGACACGTGGGTGACGCCCAGGTCCACCAGATGGCCCAGCCGCCCGGCCGCCGCGTCGAAGGTGCCCGCGTCCGTGAACGTACCGACGTGGAGTTCGTACAGGACGGCGCCCGGCAGTCCGCGCCCCTGCCACGGATGCCGCCAGCGGTACGCCTCCTGGTCGACCACCGCGCTCTCGCCGTCGGGCCCGTCCGGCTGGCGGCGCGAGCGCGGGTCCGGCAGCACGGGCCCGCCGTCGAGCGCGAAGCCGTAACGGTCGCCGTCGGCCGCCTCCGCCTCGGCCGCCCACCAGCCCGCACGCAACGGGTCACGCTCCATCGGCTGCCGCCCGCGCACCGTGCTCAGCACGACCGACCCGGCGTCCGGGGCCCACACCTCGAACCGCATCCAGCACTCCTCGTCCGTGTTCGCGTGCCCGGGCGCCGGTGCGCCGCGGCCGGCGGACGTCGCACGCACGGCCCCGGGGCACTGGAGCGGGCCCGTACCTGGCCACTAGGGTCTGGTCCAGATCATTGCCCTGCCGGGTCGCGCCCATACGTAGCGGAGCCGGGCAGTCATACAGGGTCCCTCTTACGGCTGCTGGAGTGCGCATGACCGTGCCGACGTTCCCGCCCGGCTTCCTGTGGGGCGCCTCCGCCTCCGCCTTCCAGACGGAGGGCGCGCACGACGCGGACGGCAAAGGGCCGTCCGGCTGGGACGCCTTCGCCGCCCAGCCGGGCCGCATCAAGGACGGCACCGACACCACGCGGGGCACCGGCTTCCACGAGCACTACCGGGAGGACGTCGCCCTGCTCGCCGGACTCGGCGCGGACGCCTTCCGCTTCTCGGTCAGCTGGCCCCGGGTCGTGCCCGGCGGCAGCGGTGCGCTCAACCCGGCCGGGCTGGACTTCTACGACCGGCTCGTCGACGAGCTCTGCGCCCACGGCATCACCCCCGCCCCCACCCTCTACCACTGGGACACCCCGCTCCCCCTCGACGAGGCCGGCGGCTGGCTCCACCGGGACACCGCCTACCGCTTCGCGGAGTACGCGGGCATCGTCGCCGAGCGCCTCGCCGACCGGGTCCCCATGTGGATCACCATCAACGAGCCCGCCGAGGTCACGATGCTCGGCTACGCGCTCGGCGAGCACGCGCCCGGGCACACCCTCCTCTTCGACGCCCTGCCCGCCGCACACCACCAGCTGCTCGCCCACGGGCTGGCCGTACGGGCGCTGCGCGCCGCGGGGGCCGGCAACATCGGCGTCGCGCTCTCCCACACGCCCGTCTGGACGGCCGGCGACTCGGAGGCCGACCGGCTGGGCGCCGGTCTCTACGACACCCTGACGAACTGGCTGTTCGCCGATCCCGTCCTCACCGGCCGCTACCCCGACGAGGGGTTCGCCGCCCTGATGCCGGGCCCGGTCGAGGACGACCTCAAGGTGATCTCCACCCCGCTGGACTGGTACGGGGTCAACTACTACAACCCCACCCTCGTCGGTGCGCCCGGGCCCGGGGCGGCCGGGTCCTTCTCGGGATACTCGATGCCCTTCGAACTCCCCTTCGGGATCAGGGAGATCGAGGGTTACGACACGACCGACCTCGGGTGGCCCGTGGTTCCCGAGGGGCTCGCCGAGACCCTGACAGGACTGCGGCGGCGCTTCGGCGACCGGCTGCCGCCCGTGTACATCACGGAGAACGGCTGCGCGGTCGACGAGCCCCTCGCCGACGGCCGCCGCATCGCCTTCCTGGAAGGGCACCTGAAGGCCCTGCGCAGGGCCGTCGACGCGGGCGTCGACGTGCGCGGCTACTTCACCTGGTCACTGACCGACAACGTGGAATGGACCGAGGGCGCCAGCAAGCGGTTCGGCCTGGTCCACATCGACTACGAGACGCTCCGGCGCACCCCCAAGGAGTCGTACGCCTGGTACCGCGACCTGATACGGGACCAGCGCGCCGGCGGCACCGCCGGCTGACGCCCGGCCTCGTCGGTGCGGGCCCGGGACGCGGGACACCGGCCGCCTCCCGCGGTGGCGGGTCAGCCCCAGACCATGTCGAAGGCCCGCTCGAAGTTCACGTAGCCCAGGCGCGCGAACGCCTGGGCCATCGGGACGTTGCCGAGGTCCGTGGCGGCCCGGACGCGGTCCACGCCCTCCGCGGCGAGCACCCGGGTCCCCTCGGCGAGGATGTCGTCGACGTAGCCGTGGCCGCGGTGGGCGGGGAGCACGCCGATGTACGCGATCATCGGGTGGTAGTTGTTGCGCGCCGGAACGACGAAGCCGACCGGTTCGCCGCCGGGGAGTTCGGCGATCCGCCACCACGCCCGAGGGGTCCTCAGGCGGGCGAACTCCTCGTCGTACTGCTTCCGTGCCGCCTGCCGCGTGTCCAGCCCGGAGGCCAGTTCCGCCCGCCCGTGCGCGTCCAGCGTGCCCTCCATCACCGGGGCCATCAGCGCCACGAGGTCCTCGCGCCCGGCGACCGGCCGGAACAGCAGCCGGCCGCTGTCCGGGGGCACCGGGGTACCGGCCCGCCACTCCAGCCGGAGCCGCTCGACCAGCATCCGGGCGCCGCTCGCCTCCATGACCCGTATCCGGGCTTCCACCACGTCACGCGCCACCGGGTCCTCGCGCCAGCCGGGAGGGACGAACCGTCCGTACTCGGGTCGCGTCCGGCCGGCCGGAAGCACGGCCGCCGTCGCCGTCTCCAGCAGGCGCAGCCCGATCTCGCCCCGCTCCGGCTCCGGCAGCGTGTCGTCCAGGTCGAAGAAGTCCAGCAACCGGGGAACGCCGTCGCTCTCGCCCGTCCACCAGGACAGCCGGCCCACCACCCGCTCCCCGCGCAGTGCCACCCACATCCACTCGGGGCGGCGGCGGCCGGCCGCGAGGTCGTCGGCGAGCTCGTGGTCCAGGACGTAGGTGAGACGCCGGAAGAGACCGAGTTCCTGCGCGCCGCTCAGTGGACGGATGGTCAGGCCGGGTGGAGCTGAGGTCACATGATCTCCTGGTTGCGTGGTCCCGGCGGTGGCCGGCAGCGGGGACGGTAACAGGGATCACGCGCCCGGCGCGTGGCGATTTCCGTCGGCGCGCGGGGCGGGAGCGCCGGAAACCCGGGCCCGTCTGGACACCCCCGGCCCGCCGGACCGACAATCAGCTCCGTGACGTCCTCCTTCGAGTCCTCCACGTATCCCGCGCGGCCCTCCGACGCCCAGCGCGACCGGGTCCTCGGTGTGCTCAGGGACGGCGCCGCCCAGGGCAAGCTCTCCCACGACACCTTCCTGCGCCGGATGGAACTCGCCCTGGTCGCCCGGCACGCCGGGGAACTCGACGCCCTCACAGCCGACCTGGACACCGGTGCGGGCTGGTCGCGGGCGCTGCTGCGCGCCGTGAGCGGCGTCTCGGCGTTTCCCGCACAGCTGCGCCGGGCCTGGCAGTCGGAGCGGCTGCCCAAGCTGCTCCTGCCGGCGCCCGGACCGCACCCGCTGAACATCGGACGGGATCCCGGTAACGGCCTGCGGCTCAGCCACGAGACGGTGTCGCGCCGGCACGCCGAACTGGTCGCCCACGGCAGCCGGTGGATCCTGCGCGACCTCGGCTCGACGAACGGCACGTGCGTCAACGGCCGCCGGGTCGTCGGATCCGTCCCGGTGCGCGACGGCGACCAGGTGAGCTTCGGGCGGATGACCTTCCGGCTCTCCGCACCCCTGCCGGCCCCGCCGCAGTAGGCCGCGCCCACCGTCCACCGGCCTCGCGGGCGCACCGCCCGACCCCCCGGGGCGGGGCCCGCCACCGTCCCGCGGTCGTACGCCGCACTGACGGTCCGGGTCCTGCCCGTGGCACTCAGGGATGACCCACGACCCACACGCAGGGGGATTCGTGGAACCCCCGCCGCCTCATACCGTCTTGATCACAGACGAGACGACGACCGACGGCCGTCGGGGACAGCGGTCCCGAGCACGGGCGGAGACAGCGGGCAGGTGGCACGGGTGACACGGGTGACTCAGCGGGAACCGGGCAAGGGCAAGGCGTTCGCCCCCGAATACCAGGGGGCGCTCGGCTCCCTGTCGGTGAACTCCTCGCTCACGGAGGTGCTGGCGAAGGGCATCGAGGAGCTGCGCGCGGCGCGGAGCGCCGGACAGCACGGGGAGATGGCACGCTGCGGCCTCGCCGTCGCCGAGGCGTACCGGCGGCTGGGGCGGATCACGGAGGCCGACGCGGCCTGGAAGGCGAGTTACCGCGCGGCCCGTTCGGCACAGGACACCGGCGCGATGGCCTGGGCCCTGTGGAGCGGCGGCACCCTCGCCCGCCAGCGTGGCGCGCTGGCGCTGGCCTACCGGCTGCTCGGGCTCGCGGCCGAACTGGGCGAACGCGGCGGCGACGTGGTGGTACGCGGATACTCGCTCGCCGGACTCGCGGAGACCGGGCGCATCCAGGGGGACTACGAGGCGGTCGGCGCACTGCACGAACAACTGCTCGCCGAGGCCCGCAGGCGCGGGGAGGCCCGGCACACGGTGTGGGCGCTGGAGGGCATCGCGCAGATGCACCGCAACACCGGCTCCTACGACCGGGCCCTCGCCCTGTTCGAGGAAGCGGCCGAGACCGCCGGCCGGGCCGACGACCGGCGCGGACGGGCCTGGGCGCTGCGCGGCATAGCCGACGTGGTGTCCGTGCGCGACGGAGACGTGGAGCGGGCCCTCGCCCTGCTCGCGGAAGCCGAGGTCGCCTGCCGCGAGATCGGGTTGTCCAGCGCGCTGGCGTACAACCACAAGATGCGCGGCAACGTCCGCTACCGGGCGGGGCTGTACGCACAGGCCCGTGACGACTACCGGACGGCCCTCGCGGAGTTCGAGGAGATGCACGAGCCCCGTGGGACGGCGCTCGCCCGCCTGGGACTCGCCAAGTCACTGGCCCGGCTCGGGAGGAACCCGGCCGAGACCGCCGCCGAACTCGCCGGCCTGCGCGGCGCCCTGGACCGGATAGGCCTGCGGCACGCCCGGACCATGGTCGACCGGGCGGCCGCCGAACTGGGGGTGGGGCCCCTGCCCGGCGATGACCGCACCACCGACGGGGCGGCGGCCCGATGACCTCCTCCACCACCGTGCCGGTCGCGACCGCTCCCCGCGTACTGGCCCGCTGCCGGGATCTGGTGCGCCCCTCGCTGGCCGCCGCGGTGGGACGGCTCCACCCGTGGCCCGGCGAGATGGCCGCCTTCTCGTTCGGCTGGTGCGCGGTCGGCGGCGCACCGACCGCCGGGGGGTCCGAGGGCAAGGGGGTGCGCCAGGCCCTCGCCGTGCTCTGCGCGGAGGCCGCCGGGGCGCCGGGGGAGAGCGCCGTCGCCGGGGCGGTCGCCGTCGAACTGACCCACGCCTTCTCCCTCATGCACGACGACATCATGGACGGGGACGGGACCCGGCGGCAGCGGGAGACCGTGTGGAAGGCGTACGGCACCGGAGCCGCCGTACTGGCCGGGGACGCCCTCTTCGCCCTGGCGGTGCAGACCCTCGCCGAGACTCCGGGGCCGCACACCGCCACGGCCCTGCGCCGGCTGTCGAGGACGCTGGGCGACCTGGTGCACGGCCAGGCGGAGGACCTGCTCCTCGAGGCCCGTCCCTGGACGGGGCCCGGAGCCGTGACCATCGACGAGTACCGGACGACGGCCGAGCTGAAGACCGGCACCCTGCTGGGCTGCGCGGCCGCGCTCGGCGCCCTGCTGGGAGGGGCGCCGGCCGGGACGGTCGCCGCACTGGACCGGGCCGGGCGCCACCTCGGAGTGGCCTTCCAGGCCGTCGACGACCTGCTCGGCATCTGGGGCGACCCCGCGGTGACCGGCAAACCCGTGCACAGCGATCTGCTCCGCCGCAAGAAGACGTATCCCGTGCTCGCGGCCCTCGCCGGTGCGGGCCGCCGGGCGGCGGACCTCGCCATCCTCCTGGACTCGCCGCCGCCCCTGGACGAGGAGGGGGCGGAACGCGCGGCGGCGCTCGTCGAGGCGTCCGGCGGCCGCACCGCCACCCTGGACGAGGCCCGCCACCACCTCGACGCCGCCCGTGCCTGCCTGCGGAGCGTCCCCCTCGCACCGGGACCCGTACGGGAGATCGAGGAGTTGCTCAGGTTCCTGCTGCACCGGACGGCCTGAGGAGGAGGGGGCCACGCGACGGCCCACCGGCCGGCGGGCGCGC
>NZ_JBEXWB010000278.1:0-8640 GCF_040629645.1 Streptomyces sp. NPDC005899
CGCGCCGCCGTCGGTGCGGGGGCGAGGAACGGAGTGCGTGTCCGTGCGGGGAGCCCTGCCGGCGTCACCCCCGCACGAGCGAGACGAACACGGCCCACTCGCCACGGCCGACCCGCAGCACCGGCCCGCCGCCCGAGGCCTTCGAGTCCCGCACGTGGACCGCACCGTGGCCGGCAGCCACCTCCACGCAGTCGCCGCCGCCCGATCCGCTGTGACTGCTCTTGCGCCAGCGCAGCTCGTCCACGTTTCCGGTTACCTGCTCCATGCTCATGTCTCTCCCACCAGCCGTTCGATGAGCCGCGCGGACTCCTGGGCGTTCAGGGCCTGCGATCGCACATGGCTCGACAGCGTGGGCCATGTCCGCGTCACGGCCCCGGACCCGTACGACGCCCGTACAGGTCCCGCGCACCGAGGCTCGTACCGGTGGACGCCAGGCCCAGCAGGGCCGGCTCCCCACCGGGGCGGGTCTGCCGGTGCCCCCGGTCGGGGGAGCCGGCTCACCGCAGCTGCTGGGGCGTGACCAGACGCCGGGGCACAGGCGATGCGCCGGGGGAACGCTCGGCGGGGGCGCCGCTCAGGGCTCCGTCCATGTACCCGAAGAGGGCGTTGCCGATCGGGTCCGGCAGCGGCGTGCCGTCCTCGCCGAACCGCTCGTACTTCATCAGGTTGTAGCCGATCGCGGCCTGGCGGCGCCCGTCCTCCGTGGACAGTGCCCAGGTCCCGGCCCCGAACACGCCACCGTCGTGGCCCCAGTACCAGCCGCCGCCGGGCATCTTCAGCGTGTACAGGCCGAGGCCGTACCGCATCGCCACCTCCTGTCCCGGAGCCGGCTCGTAGGCGGGGACGGTCGTCTTCATCTCCCGCAGCTCCGCCGCGCCGAGCAGCTTCCCGCTCAGGAGCAGGCGGTAGAAGTCGTTGAGGTCGCTCATCGTGGAGACCATCGCACCGGCCGTCCCGGCCCAGGACATGTCGTAGACGCTGTAGTCGCGCGCCGGTTCGATGGTTCCGTAGAACGACTCGTACATCCTGGCGTGCGGCCCCGATATGCGGGCGGAGCGCGGGAAGTACGTGTGCCGGAGCCCGGCCTTGCGGATGACGTTGCGGGTGATGTACGACTCCGGGTCCTGGCCCGTGACCTTCTTCAACAGCAGGCCGGCGATGACGTAGTTGGTGTTCGCGTACGCGTGCGTGCCACGCGGCGCCTGCGGCTCGGCAGCCAGGCCGAGGCGGACCAGCTCCTCGGGCGCGAGCCTGCGGAACCGGCCCTCGTCCAGGGCCTGTCCCGGGTCCGTCACCAGCCCCGGGAAGGCGGGCAGGATGTAGTCCGCGATGCCGCTCGTGTGGTTGAGCAGCATCCGCACCGTCACCTTCCGTCCCCGCTCGCCCGGTATCAGCTCCGGGAGGTAGTCCCCGACCGGGGCGTCGAGGTCTATCCGGCCCTCGGCCACCTGCTGGAGGACGGCCACCGAGGTGAAGGTCTTGGTGATACTGCCGATGCGGTGCTCGTAGTCCGGGCGCATCGGCCGTCCGGTCCGGATGTCGGCGACCCCGGTCGCTCCGCGCCACTGCTCGGAGCCGTCCCTGACCGACGAATAGGCCCCGTACATCCCCGCCCGGTGGAACGCGTCGAGGGAAGCGCGCAGTGCCGTGCGGTCGAGGCCGGACGCGGCCCGGGTGGCGGACGCGGTGGGAGTGGCCGACGGCGGGGCGGTGGCCCCGGCCGGAAGGACACCGACCACGAGCGACAACAGGGCCGTCGACGCCACGGCGGCCAGGCGCACTCCACGGTGGTCGGGGCGGGGGCTCGGTCGGGTGCTGCGCATGGGCGGATCCGTCTCCTCAGGTCTGCGTGGACAAGGGCTCCATCCTCCGCACACCGCGCCGGTCATCCCTCCTCCCCACGAACGACCTTGCGCACAGGAAGAGATGACGTATGTCAGGTGTCGGCCGCCGGAGCCCGGCGCGGGATGTCACGGGTGGGGCGGAGCCGAGATGCCGAGGTCCTGGCGCATGGCGCGTTGCATCGACGTGAGCGGGTCCCACATCCGGATCAGGAAGGTGTGGGCGTCCTGCCACTGCCGCTGGTCGTGCACACCGTTTCCGGTCAGCGGCTCCATGAGCTTCCGGGCCTCCGCGAGCGCCACCCGGACCGCCTGGCAGGGCAGCAGCACGTTGTCGGGGACGAGCATCTGCGCCTGGGCGTAGATGTCCTGGAACTCGACCCGGGCCACCTCCGTCGCGGGGTCGGGGGCGGCCCCGGAACGCAGCGCGTAGAGGTCCTCCATCATCCGGAACCGGTACCGCCGGGCACCGGAGTTCAGCGCGACGTAGATCTCCCGTCGCCGTTCCAGGTCGGCCTGGGCGTCGTCGACGTGCCGCTTGGCCTGCTTCGGAGAGCTGCTGGAGCTCGAACTCCCTGGCGGCGCGAGTGCGAACTCACCCAGGCGGTGGTGACCGGGGCCGGCAAGGGGAGGTGCTCCGGGCCGGATCCGCGTGCCTCCTGTTGCGGCACGCGCGCTCCGTGCCACGACGAGGGCGTGGCGTTGCGACGTTCGTGCGTCGGACCCGGGAGTGTCCGGCCCCGGGTCCGACGGGCGTTGCGGGGTCAGGCCGCTCGGGACGAACCGGCGGCTCCTGCCTTCGCCGGAGCGACGCCGAAGATGTCCACGGCGTGGTAGTACGTCCAGGCCGTGCTGTTGCACGACGTCAGCTTCGCACCGGTGTAGGCGGCGCACACACGCTTCAGGTCCGAGTAGAAGGCGGAGTCGATGCGGGACTTGTTCGCGGAGAACGTGCTGGCGGCCTTGTAGTTGCGGTAGCCGAAGTCGTGGCGGGCGCAGGCGGTCTGGAACGGGAAGCCGAACGGGTTGTCGGGGGAGGTGCTGCAGTAGTCCGTCGACCAGTCGAAGCCGTACGCGGCCCAGGCGCCCTGGTTGCCGCGGGCGGTGGTCCAGGAGTGGTAACTGGAGGCGCTCGTCTGGGTCCAGGAGCTGAGAACCTGCGGTTTGTCCGCCGGGGCGGCGGAAGCCGAGACGGCCGGCAGGAGGGCGAGCGGGGCCGACAGGGCGACTGCGGCGAACGGGACGGCGAATCGGCGACGCATGAGCAACCTCCGTGGAGTGGGTGGGGGTTGTACGGCCGTGCTCCTCGCGGATCTTCGCGAAGCCGCTCCAGCATGACGTCATGTACCTGCCATGCCTAGGGGTGTGATCGATCGGACGCCGGAAATTCGGCTGCGCGTCGTGCGGCATGTGCCGTGAGTCCTCCGGCGGCCCATGCGGACCCCGTGCCGGGCCGACAGGCCGGTCCACCGGGCCGCCGCTCCCCGGGACCCGCTCGCCCACGAGCGGGCCCCGGCCGGGATCCCGCCGGCGACCCGCAGGGCCGGCGGGATCCCGCCCCTATGCGGCGGGGACGGGCGACGGTTCGACCACGGGCTTCTTTGCCAGTGGGTCGTTCTCGCAGCCGAGTGCCTCTGCGGCTCTGCGGGTCATGAGGTAGAGGAAGGTGATCTGCTGGTCGATCGTCTTCTGCCGGACGTCGGTCCCCATGAGCAGGGTGTTGGAGGCCTCCGCCTGGAGCAGGACCTTCTGCGACGCCTTCTCGAGGTCACCGGGCATGCGGCACGGCACGGTGAGCCTCGAGACGGTGTCGTTGGCCTGCACGGCCGCGTCGTCCACGGTGTAGTGACGGACCTTCCCGGGAAGCGTCCCGGCCTTGCTCCCGGCCCCCTCCCGGGGCAGCCAGCCGAACTCGAGGCTCACCATGCGCGCGCCCGTGGTCTTCGCCGGACGGTAGGAGCACATGCGCAGGGGGAGCGCCGACCTCTCCGGGCCACCCGGCTCCAGCCACTCCCGCATGCTTTCGGTGAGGTCGTCGGTGTCGTTGGAGATGTCCGTCCTGACATCTTTCTCCCCCAGCAACCGACGCAGGGCCCCGCTCTCACCGGAGTCCGGGGCCAGCCGGCACAGCTCCCCCCGGGCCTGGGGCTCGGTGGAGTCATCGGACGTGCACCCTGAGGCCGCGATCGCCAGCGCTACCACCACACACGCGGCGGCCGGACTGCGGCGTACCTTACCCAAGGTGAGCCTCAGCGGCCGAGCGCCCGCCGGAGTACGCGTCGTTCGCCTCGTCCTTGGCCGTCCTGTGAGCCCCGGTGCCGGAGACCCCATTCTGCTCTCCCCACTTGTCCATGAGCTCGTTGGTCCCGTTCTTGCCCTTGGAGTAGTTCTCACTGGAATCCTGCTTGCCCTGCTCCTCGGCCGCGTCGGTGACGTCCTTCGTCCAGTCGTACTTGAGCGTGTCGATCAACGCTCCGCCCGCGGTGCCCACGACGGGGATCTCGCCGATGAGCCCGTTGGCGCCGATGGAGGAGTACTCAGCCATGTCCTCGGCCCATTCGACCTTGTCCTCCTCCTTGTCCTTGCATACGTCGGCACCGATGCCGTTCATGGCTCCCATCGCCGATCCGACCTCGTGCCCGCGGTGATTCCAGTCCGCGCTCACACCGTGATCGGGGTCGCCGTTGTACTTGGGTGCTTCGGCAAGGACGTCGGCGGAGTAGGCCCGTTCCGCTTCGTACAGCAGCGAGTACGACGGTGCGTCGTCCGAGATGCCCCGCATGACCCGGATGAGGCTTCCCTGACCGACAGCGATATGGGCCTTGTCGCCGGACCCGTAGATGGAGTCCTGGCCGTCCGATCCCCCGTAGTTCGATTCCTGCCCGCCGAGGATGACGTGCGTGTCGGAGACGTAGTCCGCCATCGTCCTGGCCAGCGGCTGCTGGAGGTTCTTCAGGTCCTCGGGGAACTCGTCCCCGCCCATCTCGCTGTCCAGGTAGCGGATGGTGTGGTGCATGACGCGGGCCTGGCCCTCGGTGTGCGGGCCCGCCTCGCCCAGCTTCTCTCCCGGTTCGTGGCCGGTGGCGGCCGCCTGGATGGCGGCGCCCAGCCCCGTGGCCTTGCCGGTGTCCTCGACGTCCATGACCGCGCCGGGACCGGAGAAGTACTCGTCGGGCCATTCCTTGCGGTCCGTCAGCAGGTACTTGAGGTGCTCGTTCTTGTTGCCCGGGGCCTCCGGGTCGAGGAAGTAGGTGGCCGCGTCCGGGTCCTTGCCCATGATGCCGAGGATGCCGTCCAGCGGGTCGTTCGCCAGGTCGGGACGCTGTGCGTCGACGTGGTGCAGCCAGACGTTCTCGTTCTTCTTCTCGGCGTCGATGATGTCGTTCGCGACGTCGTTGAGGAACTGCTTCCCGTAACCGCTGCCGTGCTGCATGAGGGTCACGGCGGTCTGGTAGCCGTTCACCGGCCGCAGGTTGTCCCCGATGTTGTCCGTGCCGGCGTCCTTGAGCCCCTCGACGAAGGGCTTGTACGCGTAACCGGTCGGGTCCTTCGTGCCCGAGGCCACGGTGTTGGCCAGGCTGGTGCTGATCGATTCGTAGAGCTTCTTGTCATCCTTCGACACGCCTCGTTCGTTGGCCGCCAGTTCCATCCTGTCGGCCAGGTCCAGAGTGCCTTTCGCGCCGAGGCCGTCGATGTAGGCCTCGCCGAAGTGCTTGTCCTTGGCGTTGTCGTTCATGATGTCCCGGTAGTGCCGCAGCTCCTTCTCGGAAGCCTTCCCGGAACGGATCTTCTCCGTGAGGCCGAGTGCCTCGACGGCCTCCACGTCGTTGACCGGCTTCGCGTTGAACCCGAAGAGCCCCGACTTGTCGGCCCCCGACGCCTGGAGCAGGGCCACCTTGACGTCGTGGTCGTATTCGGTCACGACCTTGACCGCGTCGGCGATCTTCTGCGTGTAGGAACGCTCCACGTTCGGAAGGTCCGGGTCGTGCTGGATGCTGTACTTCGTCTTCGCGTCGACCTTGCTGAAGTCGTAGCTCGCCGTACCGGATGCCGAGACCTTCATCCCGGCCTTCTCGGCCTCCGCCACCGCGGACTCGACCCGGCCGATCAGTTCGGTGAACTGGCCATGGGCGTCGCGGAGCAACGACTCCATGGCTTTCGCCTCCTTCTGCGCCGCGTCGTACTCACCGCGCGTGAGGGCGAAGTTGGTGGAGGACACGGAGGCGCTCTCGCCCGTCCAGAGCTGCCCCTTGGAGATGCTCTGCACGTCGTCCTCGTACAGGTCCTCGAGCGTCTTGAACTTGCCCGCCATCGTCTTCCAGCCGTCCGCCGCGGTGGTGAGCGCGGACAGCCTTATCTGCGTGATCTCTTCGTACGTCGGCACCGGCTCCCCCTAGATACCCGACACCTTGGACTTCACCGGGGCGAAACCCGCCTCGGTCTCCAAGTCGTTGTTGCTGAACATGATCGCCGTGTTGCGGAGTGCCGCCTTCTCGCGCCCGAGGCGCCCCATCAGGCGCTTGACCTGCTCGTCCCACTGCTCGTGGGCCTTCTCGAGACCGGAGGCCGTCTCCCAGCCCTTGAACTCGGCGACGGCGGCGCGGACGGACTCGTCGGCGGAGTCGGCGGCGGTCCTGGTACCGGGCTCGATGGTGGTCTCGATGCTGTTCGCCGCCTTCTTCTTCTTGGCGGGCGTGGTCGCCAGGTCCGGTGACTGACTGCTGCCCAGCAAGGGTGGCTGACCCGTGGGCCCCTGGTCACCCGGGAGCTGGTTCAGCCGCGTCTGCGTCGAGTGGCGCTCCGCCACCTCGTCCTTCCGCTGCGCCCACTCCTGCTCGAACGACATGGGTCCCCCTTGCTGGTCTCACCGATTGCAGAAGCGATCACTCTATCGAGTGGCCCATGTCCTGGGGTGTGGAGGTGCTGCACCGGTGACCCGCTCCACTTGGGCGCGTATGTGCTGTTCAGCGCCATTTCGGGGGCCCGGGCGGTGATGGTCGTCGGCGCCGGGTGTTCTGCGCGTGAAGAGTGAGAAGGCTGTGAGGGGGACGAGCGGGGCGGCCGAGATGCCGAGCGCGTACGTCCACCGGATCCACGGAGGACGCCGGTGGAGGCGGCGGCGCACCGGGGCCCGGTCGCCCCTCGCGCCGGCGGCGGAGGTGGCCGCGACATCGCTTCGCGCGGCCCCGCGACGCCCGCCTCACGCGAGGCTGGAACCGCCCCCGGCCGCCGCTTCGCGGGCTCCGTCCGGCTTCCGGCGGCGCGTCGACAGGAGCAGAGTGAGGAGGGTCCCGGCCACCGCCCAGGCGGAGAGCACCAGCAGGGGGCCGGTGACGGCGTTGCCGTGGAAGTAGGCGATCGAGCGAGCCACCCAGGTGCCCGCGCCGGGTGGGAGGGCGGGGCCGATCGCCCGCCAGAAGTCCGGAAGCATCGGCAGCGGGAAGGCGCCGCCCGCGCTCGGGTTGCCCGCGATCACGATCAGCAGGACGGCGAGGCCGATGCCGATGATGCCGGTGAGCGCCTCCAGGGCGAGGGTGACCATGCCGACGGCGAAGACGACCAGGGCGCCCAGTCCGGCCAGTGCCCACACGCTGCCCGGCAGTGCGCCGAGGATCGGCCCGATGATGACCGCCCCGCCGATCCCGCCCGCGATCGAGTAGAGGGCCATGGCTCCGGTGCGGATGACCGCGCGCTGCGGGTTGGCGGGTTTGGTGCCCGCGCTGATCGCCAGGATCGAGGCGCAGAGGTAGCCGCCCACGCACCAGCCCACGACCAGGTAGAACGACGAGAGCCCGTCGAAGTCGTCCGGTGAGGCCGGAGCCACGTCCACCGCGCGCACCGTGCGCTGCCGGTCCGCCTCCACCGCGGTGACGAGCTTCACCAGGGAGGTGGCCAGGACCGTGCCGCCGCCGGAGGCGACGAGCACGGTGTCCTTCGCACCGGTGGGGCCGACGATCAGGGCGCCGTCGATGTCCCGGTTCTCGATCTGCCTGCGGGCCTCGGCCGCGTCGGCGACCGGGCGCGGATCCAGGGGACCGCCGGGCAGGCCGCCCAGCCCGTCGACGAGCTGCCCGGACACCTGGCGGGGGGCGACGACCCCGAAGGGGACGTCCGTCGGGTCGGGCCTGTGCAGGGCGCCGACGTAGGACGCGATGAACAGCAGCTGCAGAGCCAGCACCCCGATGACGAGCAGTGCGGCCCGTGCGGTGACGGCGTTCTTCACCTCGTCAGCGAAAGTCATGCCCCCACACTCCGGGGAGCCCGGCGTCCGCGCAGGTGGGCCGGGCCGAATGGCGGACGGATGACCCCGCCTCCGGTTATCGTACGAACGTTCGAAACTTGGTCTATGGTGGAGAGCGAGGGGGTGGCGAGTACGGATCGGTCCAGGAGGTGCGGGTGTCAGGCTTCACGCATCTGCACACCGTTTCGGGGTTCTCCCTGCGGTACGGGGCGTCCCACCCGGAGCGGCTGGTCGAGCGTGCCGTGGAGCGGGGGATGGACGCCCTCGCCCTGACCGACCGCGACAGCCTGGCGGGCGCCGTCCGCTTCGCCAGGGCCTGCGGGAAGGCCGGCATCCGGCCGCTCTTCGGCGTGGAGCTCGCGGTGGCTCCTCCCGCGCTCGCGGGCGGGCGCACCCACCGGTCGCGCACCCCGGTGCGCGGCGGTGCCTTCGTCGACGAATCGGCGCCCAGGGCCACCTTCCTCGCCAGGGACGGCAAGCCGACCCTGGTCAAGCCGGAGCACATCAACCTCGGCCTGGCCATCGACCTGGTGAAGCCGAACGGCGACCGCCAACTGG
>NZ_JBEXWB010000279.1:0-8608 GCF_040629645.1 Streptomyces sp. NPDC005899
GGCGGCCCGTGGGTACGGGCCGCCGCCGCTGTCGTCGTGTGCCGCGCACTCCCGTTCCCAGGCGACCCGCGGGACGGCTGAGTCGCAGGTGGCGGGAGGGCTCATTGGCTCAAAGTGACCCAGGCCACACGTTCTGTCGAGCGGGATGGCGCTCATTTGGTTACTCTGAAGTGAACGGACGCCACCAAGGGATCCACGAAACTTCCTCGGCCGTCCCGGGACAGGTCTGTAAGCAGGCCGCCGTCCCGCCCCGTACCGGCGCCACCGCGACCGAACTGTTTCTGCCCCTGCCCCGCAGAGGGCGGTCGCCACACGGTTCGTACCCCCGTGGCGTCGCCACCGCCCCGGGGTTACGCGACACATAAGGAGTCCGCGGTGACACCTGAAATGACACAGAGCGAGCAACGTCCCGCCGAACTGGCCGGAGAGCGGGCCCGGCGGCCCGAGAAGCTCCGGAACATCGAGGTCTGGGCACGGTCGGCACCGATCCGGCTCGCCGGCTACGAGGACGACCTGGCCGAGCCGCACATCCTGCCCGGCATCGACTGACCGTTCCGTCCGGCCTCGCGCGGAGCAGTGCTCCGGTCCCGCACCCGCGGGGCCGGAGCCGTTCTCATGACGGGCCGCCGCGCCGGAGCGGGGCCGGCAGGGACGTGGGCCTCATGAAGTCGCGTACGTACGTCCGGTGCCACCAGTGGCCGGTGGAGCGCAGCTCCCGCCAGTCCGTGAACCGGTAACGGAAGACCCTGGCCCGGACGTGGACCGGTGGGGCGTCCGGGAACGGGTTGTGCCCCAGGAGCCGCAGGGTGTCGCGGTCGCCCAGCAGCAGCCGTTCGGTGAACGGCCCGAACCAGGGGCGGGCGTACGCGGGGGAGAGCGCCGCGAACCACATCATCCAGTCCAGCCGCAGGTGGTAGGGGGCGAACTGGCGCGGCAGCCGGCGGGGATCGCCCGGCTTGCCGCGGAAGCCGTACTCACGCCAGCGGGTGCCCTCGCGCACCACCGCCTCGTCGGTGCCCTCGACCACGACTTCCAGCCGTGTCCTGCTGATGCTGCCGAACGCCCCGTAGGTGTTGACCAGGTGCAGCGGGTCGAAGGACCGGTTCATCACCTGCCGGCGGGAGAGGAGGTTGCGCGCCGGCCGGTAGCTGAGGACGAGGACGAGGGCGGTGACCGCGATGACCACCACCTCGTACCAGACCGGTGGGGCCGGGGCCGTCGGCGCGGGGCCGGCGAGCGGGGACCAGTCGATCGCCGCGAGGGCGATGACGACGGTCAGCCAGTTCAGCCAGGCGAAGTTGCCGGACAGCACGAGCCAGAGCTGGGTGACCACCATCAGCCCCGCCGCGATGCTCGCCACCGGCTGCGGGGTGAACAGCAGGAAGGGCATGACGAGCTGGGTCACGTGGTTGGCGGCCGCCTCGACCCGGTGGACCGGCCTCGGCAGCCGGTGGAAGAACCAGCTCAGGGGTCCCGGCATCGGCTGGGTCTCGTGGTGGAAGTCGAGGCACGTCAGCCGCCTCCAGCACGCGTCACCGCGGATCTTGATCATTCCGGCGCCGAACTCCAGCCGGAAGAGCAGCCACCGCAGCAGCCACAGCACCAGGACGGGGGCGGGCGTCTCCCCGTTGCCGAGGAACACCGCGAGGAAGCCCGTCTCCAGGAGCAGGGACTCCCAGCCGAAGCCGTACCAGGTCTGGCCGACCTGGACGATCGACAGGTACAGCACCCAGGGCACCGCCCACAGCACCATGGCCGCCCACAACGGGAGGAGGCCGTCGAGGCCGGCGGCGAGTGCGGCCGAGACGGCGGCGCCCGTCCAGGCCACCAGGGCGAAGAAGCGGTCGGAGTAGTGCAGCCGGAACAGGCCGGGCGCCGCACGCCACGGAGTCCGCGCCAGCAGGTCGGGCACGGGGAGCATGCCCCGCTCTCCGATCAGCGCCCGGAACTGGACGGCGGCGGCGACGAAGGCGACCAGGTAGACGACGGCGAGCGAGCGCTGGAAGACCAGCCTGCTCAGCCAGTGACCGTCTGCGGTGAACCAGTCCATCGCCGCCCAGTATCGGGCCCGGTGCGGGTCCTACGGCGTGACCGACACGGTCTTCCGCAGCACCGCGCCGAGCCTGCGGGCGTACCACCGCTGCACGACCGGCACCACGGGACCGGCCAGCCGGCAGTACCAGGCGCGCGGGCGGGAGAACGCCGTGACCGTGAACCACACCGTCCCGTCGTCCGCGAGCTCCACCACGAAGCTCTCCTCCCCGCACTCGGGGTGTCCGGCCCGAGTGCCGTAGGCGAAGCCGGTCCGGCTCCTTCCGTAAGCCGTCCAGACGACCTCGCAGGGGGCGGTGACGCGGAAGCGCCCCACGCCCACCGACACCTCGACCGCCGCCCCGGCCGAGGCGCGGGGCTCCGACGCGCGCACCCGCGCCCCCGTGGCGCGGTGCATCCGCCACTCGGTGACCGCGGTGCCCGCCGCCTCGAAGCACGCCCGGCCCCGGCCCACGGCGGTCCGGTGGCGCAGGTGGTTGTACCCGTCCGGGAGCGGGTCGAGACGGGTGGCGCCGGCTTCCGGGTACGTCAGGGTGCTCATGCGGTCATGCCTTCCGAGGGGTGCGGTCGTGGAGCCGGCGCCAGGCGAGCACCGAGCAGAGGCCGAAGCCCAGCGCGTTGCCCAGCCCGTGGGTGGCGGCCATCCAGGTCAGGGTGGGGTGCGGTATCCCGGTCGCCTCGCCGAGTGCCCAGCTGAGGGCGAGCACCATGGTCGCCAGGAGGACGGCGGCCGAGATGCCGAGCAGCACCCGCGTGACACGGTCCGCGCCGCGCCCGCGGACGGTGCGCCAGGTCAGCAGGGCGACCGTCCACATCCCGGCGGTGAGCACCAGGGTGCCCGCCAGTTCGGCCAGGTCGCCGACGAAGTAGCCGCCCAGCACCAGCAGGGTGCCCAGGGGCACGCTGAGCGCGGCGAAACGGCCCGCCGTCCCTTCCCCGGCGCGGCAGACGAGGCCCGCGACGAGGGCGGCGGCGAAGCCGGCGAAGTGGAAGTGCGGGACGGTGAGGGCCAGGATGCCCAGGTCGAAGCCGAGGAGTTCGTGCCCCGAACGCTCGGCGACCAGGGCGAGGGCGGCGACCGACGGGGCGGCCAGAGCCGTGAGGAGAGCGGCCTCGGTGGGGCGGACGCTGCGGGTCCTGGCCAGTCGCCGGGGCGCGTGGGCCGCCAGGAGCACCGTGCCCAGGGCGTAGCAGAGGGCGAGTGCGGTGGCCGCGCCGCCGCGCGGCAGCCAGAGGGACGCGGCGCCCGGCACCGCGAAGTACGGCCACAGGTGCCGTATCCGGTCGAGCGCGGGGTCGCCGACGAGCCGGAGCCCCATCGGCACGATCACCAGCATTCCGAGCATCACGATCAGCGCGACCAGCACGGACACCGAGCCCACCCCCCACGTCATGGCGCGCCGTTCCCGTGAGCCAGGAGAACTGAACGCGTTCAATTATTACCGGTATGAGCTTAGAGGGTTTCTTGAACGCGTTCAACAAGGATCGTTCGGTCGAAGAATCGGACAGATAATGGCAGAGTGGCGCATATGGATGATCGGGTTGCGGGTGCCCTGTCACTCCCGGACGACTGGCCCGCCCACCCGGACCTCAGCCTGGCCCTGAACCGAATGGGCAGCTTCGACTGGGACCTGGACAGCGGTCTCATGCACATGGACGAGCCCGCACTCGACGTGTTCGACCTGCGGCCCGAGGAGTACGACGACCGCCCCGCGTCCCTCGCCCCACGCGTCCCGGCCGACGAGGCCGTACGCCTCGACCACATGGTCTCGGAGGCCCTCAAGAGCGGCCGCAGCAACTACGGCGCCTACTTCCGCAGGACCCGCAGGAACGGCACCCTGCGCTGGACCCACACGCAGGGCTTCATCCGCCGGGACGGCACCGGCAGGCCCCGCCGCATCATCGGCATCATCCGCGACGCCACGCAGGAGCTCGCCGACGCCACCGCCCGCCAGGCGGTGGACCAGGAGCGCCGACGGCGCACCAGCCTGGTCGAGGGCACCACGGCGGCCCTGGCGCACGCGCGGACGGTCAAGGACGTCACCGACGTGCTGAGGAACTCCCAGGGCCTGGCACACCTCGGGGCCACCAGCCTGGTGATGGGCCTGCTCGAATCGGGGCGCATCCACCTGGTGGCGGACGGGCCGGAAGGGGCCCACGTGCCCGGCACCCGCTTCACCCGCACGGACGACGCCTATCCGATGAGCGAGGTGATCCGCACCCTCACCCCCCGCTTCATCGAGTCGGCCGAGGACTTCGCCGCCTCCTACCCCATCCTGTGGCCCCACATCAGCCACCTCGGCATCACCTCCGCCGCCTACCTCCCCCTCATCGCCCAGGCCCGCCCGATCGGCGCCCTGGGCCTCCTCTACGGCAACAAGGCGGGCTTCACGGCCGACGAGCGCAACCTGCTGGTGGCACTCGGCAGCTCGATCGCCCAGAGCCTGCAGCGGGCCATGCTCTACGAGCAGGAGCACGACCTCGCCGAGGGCCTCCAGCAGGCGATGCTGCCGCGCCGGATCCCCGAGGTGGCCGGGGCGCAGGTCGCCGTCCGCTACCGCTCGGCGCGGCTCGGACGGGACATCGGCGGTGACTGGTACGACATCATCCCGCTGCCCAACGGCCGGGTGGGGGCCGTCATCGGGGACGTGCAGGGGCACGACACGCACGCGGCCGCGGTCATGGGGCAGCTGCGCATCGTCCTGCGGGCCTACGCCGCCGAGGGGCACAGCCCCGCCACGGTCATGGCCAGGGCCTCCGTCTTCCTCCACGAGCTGGACACCGACCGGTTCGCGACCTGTTCGTACGCCGAGGTGGACCCCACCACCGGAGTGCTGCAACTGGTGCGGGCGGGCCACGTCGAACCACTCGTGCGGGACATCGGCGGGAACTGCCGCAAGCTGACCGCCGAAGGAGGGCTTCCCCTGGGTCTCTCCGCCGAGTTCGGGCAGCTCGAATACCCCGTCAGCACCGTGGACCTCGATCCGGGCCAGACCATCGTCCTGTACACCGACGGGCTGGTGGAGCTCCCGGGCGAGGACTTCGACGAGGGGATGCGGCTGCTGACGGCGATGGTGAGCGAGGGACCGCAGGACCTGCAGCGGCTGGCCGACCGGCTCTGCGAGGTGGTCGACGAGCGTGGGGGCGACGACGACGTGGCCGTTCTGCTGTTCCGCCGCAACGTCGCCCACGCCCCGCATCCCGGCGGCCGGCTCCAGCAGCACGTCGCGCAGAACGATCCGGAGGCGCTGACCTCGTCCCGTCACATGATCCGGGCGGCGGTACGCGCCTGGGGGGCCAAGGACCGGACGGACGAGATCGAGCTGGCGGCGGACGAGCTGATCACCAACGCGCTGATGCACACCGACGGCGGCGCCATCGTCACCATCCGGGTGCTCGCCGGCTCCGGGCGGCGCCTGCGGGTCGACGTCGAGGACCGGTCCAGCGCCCTGCCCCGCCGCAGGGACGCGGGGGAGTCGGGTGTGTCCGGCCGGGGGCTCATGCTCGTCGACCGGCTGGCGGACATCTGGGGCGTGGAGTCGCGCGGCAACGGAAAGTGCGTGTGGTGCGAGTTCGCCGTCCCCGAGCGCGCCTGAGCGGATGCGCGCGCCGGGTGCGGACGGTCGCGGGAAGCGGCCGGTGACGGAGTGGGACGTGTGCCGGTAGCGCATTCACCTGCGCGCCGCGAGACTGTAACAGTACGTAACGCGTTCAATCTTGTCCGTAACCGACCATCAGGGATTGACTGCGATCTCGCAGTTCTCCTGCCGATGACGCGAGGCCCCGTTGAGTACCGAGCTACTGGCACCTCTTGATCTGGCTTTCTGGCACCTCGAGACCGACGCCCACCCCATGCACCTCGGCGCGCTCGCGGTGTTCTCCCCGGTGCCAGGTGTCGCCCCCGGAGAACTGCTGGAACTCCTCGACACCCGCGCCGCCGCCGTCCCGCGCCTGCGGATGCGGGTACGCGACGTCCTGCTGCCGGTGGGTGGCGCCGGGTGGTTCGCGGACCCCGACTTCGACGTGCACCGGCACGTCAGGCGCGTGGAGCTCGGCCCCGGCGACTTCATGGCCGAGGCCACCCGGCTCGCCGGTGAACTGATGGAACAACCCCTCGGGCGGGGCCGGCCCCCCTGGCAGATGTACCTGCTCGACAGCGCCGGCGCCGGGCCGTTCGCGGTGCTGGTCAAGCTGCACCACGCGCTCGCCGACGGGATGCGGGCCGTCGCCATCGGCGCCGGCATCTTCGACCAGATCGCGGCCGCCGGCCGCGGCCCCGTGCGCCGCCGGTCCCCGCTGCCCCCGCGCCCGTGGCTGCCCGGGCCGTCCGAGGTCGCGGGCATGGCCATGGACCGGATCGGGGGCGTCCGCAGGGCACTCGGCGTCGGCGCCTCGGTCGTACGGGCCAGCCGCCTCGACCTGCGCGGCGCGACCGCCCTCACCGCGAGCTCCAGCGGCACCCGGCGCCTGGCCACCGCGGATCTCGACGCCGCGACGGTCCAGCGGATCCGCCGGGCCGCGGGCGGCACCGCCAACGACGTCCTGCTCGCCGTGGTCGCGGGAGCCTTGCGGCGCTGGATGCTCGAACGGGACGAGCGGCTGCCCGAAGCCGACCCCCGCGCACTCGTCCCCGTCTCCCGCCGCAGACCCGGCGCCGCCCCGACCGGCAACCGGCTCTCCGCCTACCTGCTCGGCCTCCCGGTGGGCGAACCCGACGCCGGGGAACGGCTGCGGCTGGTCCGTACGGCGATGGACCGCAACAAGGCCGCGGGTCCCTTGCGCGGTGCGGGGGCCGTCGCCGTGCTGGCCGACCAGCTGCCCGCACTGGCCCACCGGTTCGGAGCACCGCTGGCCGGCAGCGCCGCCAGGATGCTCTTCGACATCCTGGTCACCAGCGTGCCCCTGCCCCGCTCGGCGCTCTCGCTCGGCGGCTGCCCGCTGCGGGCCCTCTACCCGATGGCCCCGCTGGCCCGCGGGCAGTCGCTGGCCATCGCCCTGTCCACGTACGGAGGCCGCGTACAGGTCGGTCTCGTGGCCGACGGCAGGGCACTGCCCGACCTGGACCGGCTGTCGGCGGCGGTCGAGGACGAACTCCGCGACATGGCCGCACTCCTGCCCTCGGTGCCCGCCCCGGCCTGACGGCATGATCCGGCAAAGGTCGGACTGATCGCTCCCGGGCACCCCCTCTTTCCTGGTTGCCACGGTTGGGCGGCGGGGTTGACGCCCTTGATCGACCCGATGAATAGTGCTGTCCGGACGGTCGGCGATCACCCGGTGAGGGCGGCACAGGCATGCGGTACAACAGGCTCGGACACAGCTCGGTGGAGATCACCGAGCTCTCCTTCGGGGCAGCGGCCATCGGCAACCTCTTCACCGAGGTCGCACCCGAACAGGCCGCCGCCGCCGTCGACGCGGCCTGGCAGGAGGGCGTCCGGCACTTCGACACGGCGCCGCACTACGGCACGGGGCTGTCGGAACGCCGCCTCGGCGAAGCCCTGCGCACCCGTCCCAGGGACGCGTACACGGTGTCCACGAAGGCGGGCAGAGTGCTCGAGCCGCTCACGGCCGCCGAGGCGGCGGTCCCCGGAGGGCTGTCGGAAGGGTTCGCCGTACGGCACACCCACCGGCGCCGCTGGGACTTCAGCGGCGACGGCATACGCCGGTCCCTGGAGGACAGCCTCGAACGACTGGGCCTCGACCGGGTCGACGTCGTCTACCTCCACGACCCCGACGACCACGCGGAAGCGGCCTTCCGTGAGGGGTACCCCGCACTGGAACGGCTGCGCGCGGAAGGTGTCGTCGGGGCCATCGGCGCCGGCATGAACCAGACCGCCATGCTCACCCGCTTCGTGTGCGACACCGACGTGGACGTCGTCCTGTGCGCCGGCCGCTTCACCCTCCTCGACCGGAGCGCCCTCGACGCCCTCCTGCCCGAGGCCGCCGCGCGGGGCCGCAGCGTCGTCGTCGGAGGGGTCTTCAACTCCGGGCTCCTCGCCGACCCGCGCCCCGGAGCCACGTACGACTACGCCACGGCCCCCGCCCCCCTCGTCGAACGGGCGCTGCGCATCAAGGCCGTGGCGGAGAGGCACGGAGTCCCCCTGCGGGCAGCCGCGCTGCACCACAGCCTCGGCCACCCGGCCGTCGCCGGCGTCCTCGTCGGCACCCGCTCCGCCGACGAGGTGCGCGACGCCGCCGCCCTGCTCCGCACCCCCGTGCCCGGTGCACTCTGGGACGACCTGCGAGCGGAAGGCCTCCTGGACGGCGGCGCCCTCGCGGAACCGGACGCCCGCCCCCGGTCCGGCGCATGACGCCGCCCCCGGCGGTCGTCGACGCGCACCACCACGTGTGGGACCTCTCCGTGCGGAACCAGGACTGGATCCAGGGTGAGCGGCTCGCCCCGATCCGCCGCACCTTCACCCTCGCGGAGCTCCAGCCGCAGGCCCGCGCGGCCGGGGTGACCGCCACCGTCCTCGTCCAGACCGTCACCGTCGCGGAGGAGACCCCCGAGCTCCTCGCCCTCGCCGCCGGCCACGACCTCGTCGCGGGTGTCGTCGGC
>NZ_JBEXWB010000280.1:0-8587 GCF_040629645.1 Streptomyces sp. NPDC005899
GCCCCGGCACCCGCCGCTCCGGCCGCGCCGCCCGCCACGACGCCGGCCGTCTCGACGGCGTAGCCCGCGGCGAACCAGCCGATGACGGCGACGGGGAGAAGGGCCGGGATGCCGGCGTTCACACCGGCCAGCTCGCCGGCCGCGATCCGGCACCGCGCACACGCGTCGAGATGCTTGCGCAGCCCGCGCTCCGCCCTGGTCCGCAGGCCTCCCCTGGCGTGGGCGCCGAGCCGGTCCGCGTACCGGGCGCAGTCGCCGCCGGCCGTCAGCGCCTGGCTCACATGCGCCTGCAGATATGCCTGCTTGAGGCCTTCGCGGGCCCGGACGGCGAGAACGGCCGTCGCGTTGGGGGTCAGACCGAACAGCGGGGCCACCTCGCTCGGCGACTCCGCCTCGACGGTCGTGTGCCACAGCACGGCCTGCCAGCGTTCCGGAAGGCTGCGGAACGCCTGCATGGCCATCGACCGTTCCGCCTCGTGCATGGCCCGGACATCGGCGCCGAGATCGACGGTGTCCGCCTCCGACAGCACGGACGCACGGGTGGCCCGGGCGGCGAACGCCGCGAAGTCGTCGACCAGGTGCTCGCGCTTCGCGCTCTTCGTCCAGGCGGCGGCGACATGCCGGACAGCGGTCATGAGGTACGCCCGGACGGCCTCCGACGGCCCCTTGCCTCCCCGGACGGCCTGCAAGGTCCGGGCGAACACCTCGGCCGTCAGGTCCTCGGCGGTGTGCGCGTCACGGCAGCAGGTGCGGGCGTAGCGGCGGACCGCGTCGGAGTGACGCCGGAACAACTCCTCGTACGCCCGGTCGTCACCGGCCCGCATCCCCTCGATCAACTCGGCGTCGGAGGGGCCGGGGGCGGCGGCCCCCCGGCGTCCCTCCCGCTGGAGCGGCACGACGTGGGTGGTGTCCGCAGGCGCCGAGGCGGCGTCGTCCACGGACGGCCAGGGGCCCGGCAGCACGGTGCCGTCCTCGACAGGACCGTCCTCAACGGTGCCGCCCTCGACAGGACCGCCCTCGTACGGAACTCCCTCGTACGCGACTGCCTCGTCGGGCCGGGAATCGCCGGGGCGGGACTCGTCCGGACAGCCCTCGGCGGAACAGCCCTCTACGGAACCGCCGTCGCGCCGAACGCCCCCGTCAGGACGGCCCGGACGTTCGCTCCCCGACCTGTGAGGCCCCTGAGCCGTGGGTGGCGCGCCCCTCCCGGTGGCTGCGCCCGCGACACCGCCGGCCGCCTCCTCCTGCTGCGCGTCACCGCTCATCGCGGAAGCCCCCGTGTGCACCTGCGGACCCGAATAACGGGCAAGAGTGGCACAGAGCGCCGCCGCGGCGAGCCGTTCGCCGGGACAACCACCCGTCCGGGGAGTCTTTCCGCGGAACGCGTGATCACCGCTCCGTCCGAGGGGCGGCCGCGAAGCCCCGCCACCTCCCCCGGACCCGTCCGGCTCCGGGCGTGAACGGAGCCGGGCCGTTCCGCCGTTACGCCGGCCGGGACCGCAGGCCCTCCAGCAGGATGTCCAGCAGACGCGCCGACGCGGCGGCGTGGTGCGCGGGGTCCGGCAGTGCCGGCGCCGCCGTGGCGATGACCAGCAGCACATCGGCCACCGTCACATCGCCCCGCAGCTCCCCCGACTCACGCGCCCGGTCCACCAGCCGGCCCACGACCTCGAGGAGCTCGGCCACCCCCGGATCGTCCGCGAGCACGTCACCGGCGCCCGAGCGGGGTGAGGCAACCCGGTGCCCCGGCCGGCCGGCGACCTGCCGCTGATGCGGAACCCGTGTCCCGCCGTCCTCGTCCGGCCCGGCGGGCGGCTCCTCGGCATCAGCCCCGACCCGCAGCACCTGCGGCGGCAGCAGCCGCCCCGCACCCGAGGCCACGGAGGTCCGCAGGAACCGGGAGAGCGCCGACCAGGGCTCCTCCTCCTGCCCCAGGGCCGTCCGGGCCTGATCGGTGAGCCGGGAGGTCTCCTCGTCGGCTATTCGGCGCACCAGCACGTCCTTGCTGGGAAAACGCCGGTAGACGGTGCCGACTCCGACCCGCGCACGGCGGGCCACGTCCTCCATCGGGGCGCCGTAACCCAGCTCACCGAACACCTCCCGCGCGGCGCGCAGGACGTGTTCCAGATTCCGCTGCGCGTCCACCCGCAGAGGAGCCGGGCGCGCCCCGCTTCCGGCCGCCGCGACCGCCCCGGCCAGTCCCACGGGGCTCAGCCGGCCATGGCCCTCCGCAGAGGTGGCAGCGTTCTGCCCATGCAAATCCTGAATGTGCATAACTTCCCCCGGTTATGACGTCTCCCCCCGGAGACTTCCCCGCCGTGTCAGTCGGTGTGCGGACCTGCGTCCGAATCCGACACCCCGACGGGGTACGAACATAGTTGAGCCCGGGTCAATTCAGAAGGGGGTAGTTCCGCATGGAGCGCCCCCCGATCGGAGCAAGGACCGGTTGAGCCCCGATTCGCCCCCCGACGGCCCACCACCCCGCCTGTCCTGACCTGCGCAGCTGCGGCGATACACGGTGATCCACTCCCGACGCGCGGACGACGGGCTCCGGTCACACAATTTGCCGGGCCTGTGGACAAACCCCGGACTCCGTTGCGTCATGGGATGGTGATGGCTCCAGATTCCCGGGGAACCGCCCCCGGCACCCGGCCCAGTGTGCGCATTCTCGTCGTCGGCGGCGGCTACGTGGGGATGTACACCGCGCTGCGTCTCCAGCGGAGACTGGGGCACAGACTCAGGACCGGCGAGGCCGAGGTCGTGGTCGTCACGCCCGAGCCCTACATGACGTACCAGCCGTTCCTGCCCGAGGCGGCAGCCGGCTCGATCTCCCCCCGGCATGTCGTCGTACCGCTGCGCAGGGTCCTCAAGCACTGCACGATCGTCATCGGCGAGGCGGAACGCGTCGACCACGCCAAGCGCACCGCCACGGTCACCACGCTCGCCACCGGGGAGGACGGCACCGGCGCCCTCGAAATCCCGTACGACGAGATCGTCGTGGCCCCCGGCTCCGTCTCGCGCACCCTTCCGGTCCCCGGCCTAGCGGACTTCGGCATCGGATTCAAGACCGTCGAGGAGGCCATCGGCCTGCGCAACCACGTCATCGAACAGATGGACATCGCCTCGGCCACCCGGGACCCCGCCATCCGCGACGCCGCCCTCACCTTCGTCTTCGTCGGCGGCGGCTACGCGGGCGTGGAGGCACTCGCCGAGCTCGAGGACATGGCCCGCTACACCTCGCGGTACTACCACAACATCAAGCCGACGGACCTGCGGTGGATCCTGGTCGAGGCGACCGGCCGCATCCTGCCGGAAGTCGGCGAAACGATGGGGCAGTACGCGGTCAGGGAACTGCGCGGCCGCAACATCGACGTACGCCTGGACACCCGGCTGGACAGCTGCGAGGGCCGGATCGCGGTCCTCAGCGACGGCTCCCGCTTCCCGACCCGGACCCTGGTGTGGACCGCGGGCGTCAAACCGGCGCCGATCCTCGCCGCCACTGACTTCCCCCTCACCGGGCGAGGACGGATCCGCTGTACCGCCGCACTCTCCGTGGAAGGCGTCGAACACGCCTGGGCGGCGGGCGACGCGGCCGCCGTACCCGATCTCACCTCCCGCGAAGCGGGCGCGGAGACCGCGCCGAACGCCCAGCACGCGGTGCGCCAGGCCAAGGTCCTCGCCGAGAACATCGTCGCCGCTCTCGCCGGGCGGCCCACCCAGGACTACCGGCACTCCTACGTCGGCTCCGTCGCCTCCCTGGGGCTGCACAAGGGCGTCGCCCACGTCTACGGCCGGAAGCTCAAGGGGTATCCGGCCTGGCTCATGCACCGCGTCTACCACCTCAGCCGGGTGCCGACCTTCAACCGGAAGGCGCGTGTACTGGCCGAGTGGACCCTGGCCGGCCTGTTCAAGCGGGAGATCGTCTCCCTCGGCTCGCTCGAACACCCGCGCGCCGAATTCGCCCTCGCAGCCGGCGGCCACGCCCACCCGCAGCGTCCCGGGCACGAAGAGCCCCCGGGGCGGCCCGGCAGCGTCGAGCGCCCCGAGGACCTTCCGCCGGGGGACGACGTCCCACCGAGGGCGTCCGGCTGATCGGCGGCCCCGACCGCGGACCGGCCCCCCACCCGGACCGGCCCCCGACCGCGGACCGGCCCCCACCCGGGCCGGCGACCCACCTCCCGGGGGCCGGCCAGGACGTCAGACTCCGGACTGGGTGCCGCCGGACGACTGTCAGTACGGCCGGTCACACTGGGCGTGTGACCATAGGTACGGCCACACCTGCGCAGAGTGACCCGGCCGGCAGTCACCTACAGTGACTGCCGACGCCCTCCGACAACGCATCTCCGGGAGCCCGCCCTGGTGCCCCGGCCCGGCAGGAGTACCGGCGGGGGACCGGCACAGCACCAGCAGCCGAAACAGCTCGTCCAAGCGGACCAGACCGACACACGAGGCCAGAAATTCCGTGAACTTCACGCGCTGGAGCGCCCGCCTTCCCGGAACACAGCGTCGAGCCGCCGCGCGGGACGACCGCGGTTCCGTCCCCGCAGCCCGCGCGGAGTCCGTACGGACGCCCCCGCCCACGCCGGCGGACGGGCTCCCGGTCCCCTCCGCCCCCGCCGCCTCGCTGGAAGCACTCCCCGCCGACGAGATCCTCGGCCGCCTCCCCGCCCCGGTGGCGCTGCTCCACGGACCCGAGCACCGCGTCACCTACGTCAACGACGCCTACGCGGCCGCCTTCGGGAGCCGCCCGTGCGGCGTCCCCGCCGCCGAGGCCATGCCCGAACTCACCGAGCTCGGCCTGCTGCCCCTCCTGGACCAGGTCCTGCGCAGCGGCACCTCCCGTACGGTCAAGTCGCGCAAGGTCGTGGGCGGCAGCTCGTACACCGTGACCTGCACACCCGTGGCCCTCGGCAACGCGGACGGAGCGGACGGCGCGCCAGGGGAAGCGGGCGTCCTCGTCTACGCCACCGACGTCACCGACCACGCGGAAGCGGCGGAGCGGCTCCGCGCCAGCGAACGACGCCACCGCGAAACGGCCGTCACCCTCCAGCGCTCCCTGCTCCCGCAGGACCTCGAACAGCCCGACGACCTCCGGATCGCCGCGACGTACCAGCCCGGCGGCACGGACGCGGCGGTGGGCGGCGACTGGTACGACGTCATCACCCTCGGCGCCGGGCGCACCGCGCTCGTCATCGGCGACGTGATGGGGCGCGGCGTGCGCGCGGCCGCCGTGATGGGCCAGCTCCGCACAGCGGTCCGCGCCTACGCCCGCCTCGATCTCCCACCGCACGAGATCCTCCAGCTCCTGGACGTCATCGCCTCGGAGATCGACGCCAGCCAGATCGCCACCTGCGTCTACGCGGTCCACGACCCCAACGAGGGCCACCTCGTCCACGCCTCGGCGGGGCACCTGCCCATCCTGGTGTGCGACCAGGACGGCACGGTCCGCCGCGCCGCCGAACCGACCGGGCCACCGCTGGGCACGGGCGGCTGGGTCCACACCTCGGGCACGATCGCCCTCCCGCCGGGCTCCACGGCCGTCCTCTACACGGACGGGCTGGTCGAGCGCCGTGGCGAGGACATCGACGAGGGGGTGGCCTCCCTGGAGCGAGCCCTGGCCGGCGCCAAGGGATCCCCCCAGGTCGTCTGCGACCGGCTCATCCGCTCCCAGGGGGTGACCGCGGAGCACGACGACGACGTCGCCGTGCTGGTCGTCCAGCACCCGGCGCGTACGGGGGCGAGCGCGGAGCTGTTCCACAACGCCTCGCTCGAACTGCTCGGCGGCATCGAGGCGGCGCCCCGCGCCCGCGCCTTCGCCACCGGGGTCCTGGCCTCCTGGCGCTTCCCCGTGGAGCTGTGCGACCTGGGTGTCCTCGCCGCCAGCGAACTCGTGGCGAACTCGCTCCAGCACGGCACCCCGCCCATGCGGCTGGGGCTGCGCCGGACGGACCGCCGGCTGATCATCGAGGTGACCGACGGGGACGACCACCTGCCGCGCCGCCGCCGGGCCGAACCGGCGGACGAGGCGGGGCGCGGGATCTCCATCATCGCGACGATCGCCACCTCCTGGGGAAGCCGCCGCACCCCCGGAGGGGGAAAGGCGGTCTGGTGCGAGTTCGCGCTGCCCGGCTGAGCCGCGTGGGAGCAGCCCGGCGAGCGGAGCGGGAGGCACGCGGGAGGCACGGCGAACGGCCCCGGCCGGAGCGGCTCAGCGCACGGCGGCGGGAGCCGCGACCGGCTCGCGGTCCGGCACGGACACGGCCACCACGCGGGAGGGGGTGTGCAGCAGCGACGGCCGGTCCTGCTCGGGTGAGAGCTGCCGCCCGAGCCTGAGCGCCAGCGCGGTGATGCCCAGCGAGAAGAGTACGAACGTCACGATGTACGGCCCGTGCGCCGACGCACCCATCGGGCCGCCCACCGCCGGCCCGACCGCCAGGGCGAGCTGCTTCACCAGCGCGAAGGCCGAGTTGTACCGCCCGACCATGGGCTCCGGGGCCAGATCGGCGACGAGCGGCGCCACCGTCGGCGACAGCATCGCCTCACCGAGCCCGAACAGCGCGTACGTGGACACCATCGCGGCCGTCGCCATGGTCTGGCTGCCGTGGCCGAGGCCCGCGTATCCGGCCACGATCCAGGCGAAGGCCCAGATCAGGCCGACCCACGCGATGACCCTGCTGCGCCGCCGTCGTTCCACGAGACGGAGCACGACGAACTGTGCGGCGACGATGACCGCCGTGTTGGCGGCCAGGGCGATGCCGAGGGTCGACGGCTCGATGCCCGCCGCCTCGGTCCCGTAGGCCGCGAGGCCCGATTCGAACTGTCCGTAGCAGGCGAAGAAGATGACGAACCCCAGGACGCACAGCTGCACCATCGCCCTGTGGGAGAGCAGCGTCCGCAGCCCCGTCTTCGGAGCGCCCTCACCGACGGGCCGGGTCTCCGCGAGGAGGGGGGAGTGCGGCAGGCGCACCGTCACCGCGACGGCACCGAGCACCACGAACATCGCCGCCTCGATCAGGAACAGCAGCGTGAAGCTCGACGGGCGGTCGACGTCGACCAGCTGCCCGCCGACCAGGCCACCGATACCGAGTCCCAGGTTCTGCAGGAAGAACTGCATGGCGAAGGCACGGGTACGGGTCGTGGGGCTCGAGCACCGGACGAGCATCGTGGCGAGCGCCGGCTGCATGACCGCCGTGCCCGCGCCGAGGACCGCGGCCGACAGGACTGCGGTCGTCACGCTGTCCGCCACGCCGAGGGCGGCCGCTCCCGCGGCAGCCGCGCCGGCCGCCGCGATGAGCACGGGCAGCGGCCCGCGCCGGTCGACGGCCCGGCCGGTGAACGGCAGCACGGCCAGAGCAGCCATGGCGAAGACGGCCAGCACGACACCTGCCGTACCGGCACCCAGGTCCCGGACCTGCGCCACGTAGACGTACAGGTACGGGACGGTGAACCCGAGGCCGAACGCACTCAGCGCACTCCCCACCTGGATACGCCGCAGTGCTGCGCCCATCTCCCTGGTCACACTCACCTACCTCAAGAATCGGAGAACATTGAAGAACACGAACCCGTAGACTTTAGCACTAAAATTAGAAGCTGAACACTACAGCCTGAAGGACTTCGACGGCGGTGGGCAGCGTGCGATACTGCCCGCCATGTCTGACACCCCCGAGCAGTCCGAGCTCCCGGAACCGAGCCTGGACGAGCAGATCGCGGCCTACCAGCGGGAGTTCCGGGACCTCGACCCGCAGGTCGAACAGGTCGTCTCGGCCCTGGGCCGGCTGAACCGCCGGATGAACGTGGCGTACGGCAGGCAGGTCGCCGCCCTCGGCATCAGCAACACCGAGTGGGAGGTGCTGAAGACCCTGGTGCTGGCGGGAGCCCCGTACCGCATGGGCCCGGGTGAACTCGCGAAGCGGCTGGGCCTCACCCCGGCCGCCATGACCCACCGCATCGACCGGATGGCCGGCGAGGGCCTCGTGACCCGGGACAGGGACGAGAACAACCGCGTACGGGTCATCGTGGAGCTGACCGACGAGGGCCGCGCGAAGTGGCTCGAGGCGATGCGTATGGCAACCGCCTTCGAGGAGGACCTTCTCCAGGACCTCTCGGGTGACGAGCGCGGGGCCCTGGGCGAGATGCTGATCCGTCTCCTGCGCCGTGTGGAGCACGCGCAGCCGGACGCGGGCGGCCGACTCACCGACCTGGACTGAACCGGCGGAGCCGGGGCAGGAGGAGGGGTTGACACAGCCGCAGGCGGTCCGTAAGATTCTTCGAGTTGTCACGGAGCCGATACGGAACCGCGTCAACCGATCCCGCCGCGCACGCGGCAACCAAACTCAGCACGACCTCCCACCGGGGAGAATTTCGGCATGCCGGAATTCAATTCCCGAGCTCGATTATGAGCCGCCGGGAGAATCCGCTAGGGTTTGGGCGTCGGAACGGCCCAACGGCCGGGAAGGCGAAACCCGCTGACTGGGAATCAGGCCCGAAAGGATCTGATAGAGTCGGACTCGCCGGAAAGGGAAACGCGAAAGCGAAGAACTGGAAAGCGAATCAGCAGGAACCCGCTTCGGCCGGGAATCGGACACGA
>NZ_JBEXWB010000281.1:0-8552 GCF_040629645.1 Streptomyces sp. NPDC005899
ACGGCGGCTGGGCCGCACGGACGGCGGCGCTGGCCCCGGCGGACCGCCGCAGGGCGGTCCTCGACCTGGTCGCCGGCGCCGTCGCCGCCGTGCTGGGGCTGGAGTCCGCCAGGGCGGTCGATCCGGCCGCGGCCTTCCGGGACCTGGGGCTCGATTCCCTGTCAGGCCTCGAACTCCGGGGCCGCGTCACCTCGGCGACCGGTGTCCCCCTCGCGTCCACCGCCGTGTTCGACCACCCCACCCCCTCCGCCCTCGCCGACCACCTGCTGGGCCGCATCGACACGGCTCCCGTGACCCCGGTGACCCGGGCTCCGAACCGCGTCGCCGACCCCCAGGGCGACCCGATCGTGATCGTCGGCATGGCCTGCCGCTACCCCGGCGACGTGCGCACGCCGCAGGACCTGTGGAACCTCGTCGTGGACGGCACGGACGCCATCGGCCCGTTCCCGGAGAACCGCGACTGGGACATCGACGGCCTGTACGACCCGGACCCGGACCATCCCGGCACGTCGTACACCCGGCACGGCGGCTTCCTGTACGACGCCGACCGCTTCGACGCGGAGTTCTTCGGCATCAGCCCCCGCGAGGCGGCCGGCATGGACCCGCAGCAGCGGCTGCTGCTGGAGACCGGCTGGGAGGCGGTGGAGAGCGCCGGGATCGCCCCGACGTCGCTGCACGGCAGCCGGACCGGCGTCTTCTGCGGCGTGATGTACAGCGACTACACGTCCCGCCTGCCCACGACGCCCGAGAGCGTCGAGGCTTACCGCTTCATCGGCAACTCCCCGAGCGTGGTGTCCGGACGCCTCTCCTACACCCTCGGGCTCAAGGGCCCGGCGATCACCGTCGACACCGCGTGCTCCTCGTCACTGGTCGCCCTGCACCTCGCCGCGCAGGCGCTGCGGAGCGGCGAGTGCGAGATGGCGCTCGCCGGCGGCGTCACGGTGATGGCCGCCCCGAGCACGTTCGTCGAGTTCAGCCGGCAGCGCGGGCTCGCGCCGGACGGCCGGTGCAAGGCGTTCTCGGACAGCGCGGACGGCACCGCCTGGAGCGAGGGCGCCGGAGTGCTCCTGCTCGAACGGCTCTCCGACGCCCGCCGCAACGGGCACGAGGTGCTGGCCGTCGTCCGGGGCTCCGCCGTCAACCAGGACGGCGCGAGCAACGGACTCACGGCCCCCAACGGCCCCTCGCAGGAACGGGTCATCCGCGACGCGCTCGGCAACGCCGGACTCGCCCCCGACGGGGTCGACGCGGTGGAGGCGCACGGTACGGGAACCCGGCTCGGCGACCCCATCGAGGCGCAGGCCCTGCTGGCGACGTACGGTCAGGACCGGGCCCCGGACGCCCCGCTCCACCTGGGCACCCTCAAGTCCAACATCGGCCACGCCCAGGCCGCCGCGGGCGTCGGCGGTGTCATCAAGATGGTCATGGCGATGCGGCACGGGGTCCTGCCCCGCACCCTGCACCTCGGCGAACCGTCCTCGCACGTGGACTGGGAGGCCGGCGCGGTCAGTCTGCTCACCGAGGCACGCGCCTGGCCCGAGCGCCCCCACCCCCGCCGGGCCGGTGTGTCCTCGTTCGGTGTCAGCGGCACCAACGCCCACGTGATCATCGAGCAGGCCCCCGGCGCGACCGGGACCGGGCCGCGCACCGAAACACCCGCCGGACCGCTGCCCTGGGTGCTGTCGGCCCGGGGCACCGCCGCCCTGCGCGCCCAGGCCGCGCAGATGCGGCCGCTCGCCGCCGAAGGACCGGAGGGAGCGGAGCTCACCGAGGCCCACCGGGACACGGGGTACTCCCTGGCGGCCTCGCGGTCCGCGCTCGCCGACCGGGCCGTCGTGCTCGCCGCCGACCGGGCGGAGCTCCTCGCGGGGCTGGACGCCCTGAAGGCCGGCCGTACGACGGGCGACGTCGTGACGGGCACGGCGGACCGCCCCGCCCGGACCGCCTTCCTCTTCACCGGCCAGGGCAGCCAGCGCCCCGGCATGGGACGGGAACTGTACGCGCGCTTCCCCGTGTTCGCCGAGGCCTTCGACGCGGTCTGCGCCCACATGGAGACCGTCGCGGGCATCCCCCTGAAGGCACTGGTCTTCGCCGACGAAGGCACGGACGAGGCCCGGCGGCTGGACGGGACGGACTGCACCCAGCCCGCCCTCTTCGCCCTGGAGGTCGCGCTGTTCCGGCTGCTGGAGCACTCCGGGGTCACACCCGACCAACTGCTCGGGCACTCGGTCGGCGAACTGGCCGCCGCGCACGTCGCAGGCGTCCTGGAACTGCCGGACGCCTGCGCCCTGGTCGCCGCCCGCGGGCGCCTCATGCAGAGTGCCCCGCGGGGCGGTGCGATGGCCGCCGTCGAGGCCACCGAGAGCGAGATACGGGAGGCGCTGGCCGCCTACGCGGGCCGCGCCGACCTCGCGGCGGTGAACGGGCACGCGTCCGTCGTCGTCACCGGTGACGAGGACGCGGTGGCCGAACTGGCGGACACCTGGCGGGCGAAGGGGCGCAGGACGTCCCGTCTGCGGGTGTCCCACGCCTTCCACTCCCCGCACATGGACGGGGTGCTCGCCGAGTTCCGGGCGGTGGCAGAGGGCATCACGTTCTCGCCACCCCGGATCCCGCTGATCTCCAACGTCACCGGACGCCCGGCGACCCACGAGGAACTGTCCGACCCCGGCTACTGGGTGCGCCAGCTGCGCGGCACCGTCCGCTTCCGCGACGGCCTCCGCCACCTCGCCGACGACGGTGTCACCCTGTGCCTGGAACTGGGGCCGGACGCCGTACTCACCGCCCTCGTCCGCGGCGAGGCGGCCGGCGACGAGGACTTCCCGATCACCGCCGCCGCACCGGTGCTGCGCCGGGGCCTTGGCGAGGTCCGCACCTTCGCCGCGGCTCTCGCCGCGGCCTACACCGCCGGCACGGACGTCGACTGGAGCGCCTTCTTCCCCTCCGGGCGGACCGTCCCCCTGCCGACCTACCCCTACCAGCGCAAGCGGTACTGGCTGAGCGCGCCCACACCGGCCGCCACGCCCGCCGCCGGGGGCGGCCACCCGTTCCTCGGCACGGTGGTCGACCTGGCCGGCGGGCAGGGCCTGCTGCTGGGCGGACGGCTCGACCCGGCGACCCGGCCCTGGCTCGCGGACCACGCGGTGGCCGGCTCGGTACGGCTGCCGGGCGCCGCCCTCGCCGAACTCGCCCTGTACGCGGGCGGCCGGGCCGGCACCCCGCACGTCGGCGAACTGGTGCTGGAACAGCCCCTGCCGCTCGGCTCCGCCGTGACCCTCCAGCTGATGGTGTCCGGTCCGGCTCCGGACGGCAGCCGGGCACTGACCGTGCACTCCCGCCCCGACGCGGCGGGGGAGGACGACGGGTGGACCCGCAATGCCACCGGTGTGCTGCTGCCCCGGAACCGGGATCGGGACCGGGAGGCGGACGCCGGCACCGACACCGGTGTCCGGCCGCCCCCGGAGGCGGTCGCCGTCCCCCTGGACGGCCTCTACGACCGGCTGGCCGAGCGCGGCTACACCTACGGGTCCGCATTCCGGGGCCTGCGTGCCCTGTGGCGCCACGAGGACACCCTGCACGCCGAGGTGGAGCTTCCCGCCGATGTCGCCGAGGACGGCCACCTGCTGCACCCGGCCGCGCTCGACGCCGCCCTGCACAGCCTGCTGGGCGCCGCCGGTGACGAGGGCCGGCTGCTCGTCCCGTTCGCCTGGACCGGCCTGACCCTGCACCCGGCCCGCGGCCGGTCCCTCCGGTTGCGCCTGCGCCGGGAGGGCGGCGACACGTGGTCCCTGCTGGCCACCGACGCCGAAGGGGCGCCCGTCCTCACCGTCGCGGGCCTCGCCCTGCGCGAACTGCCGCCGGAGCCCGCAGCACCGGACGGCACGGCCGGGCTCTTCCGCCTCGACTGGGTGGAACGCGACGCCACCGCGACGAGCCCCGCGAACCCCCCGGGCACCTGGGCCGTCCTCGGCTCCGACGGCGCCGCGGACGCCCTGCGGGACGCCGTGCGCGTCACGGGGACACCGGTGCGCGCGGCCACCGGCTTCCACGACCTGGCGGGCGACACCGACGGCGGCGCCGAGGCACCCGCCGTCGTCATCGCCCTCGAAGCGGGCGGGACCTCCGCACCCGGCGGGACCGCCGCGCCCGGCACACGCGCCGCACCCGGCGCAACCGGGTACGACCGGGCCGCCGCACCCAGCGGCCCCTCCGCACCCGGCGGACCCGCCCGACCCGGCGGGTCCGCCGAGGCGGACCTCCCGGACCTCCACGCGGCCCTGGACCTGGTCCGGCGCTGGCTCGCGGACAGCAGGTTCGCGGCCTCCCGGCTGGTGTTCGTCACGCGTGACGCCGTCGCCACCGGGACGACCGGCGCCCCCGATCCCGCACGGGCCGCGGTCTGGGGCCTGATCAGGTCCGCGCAGTCCGAACACCCCGGCCGCTTCACGCTGGTGGACGTCGACGGCCGGCCCGAGTCCGTGCGTGCCCTCGTGCGGGCGGCCGGCTCCGGCGAACCCCAGGTGGCCGTCCGGGCCGGACGCGCCCTCACCCCCGTACTGCGCCCCCACCGGGCCGGCCCGGACCGCGCGGCGCCGTTCGGCGAGGACAGCCACGTGCTGGTCACCGGCGGCCTCGGCACCCTGGGCCGTGTGGTGGCCCGGCACCTGGCCACCCGGTACGGCGTGCGGCGGCTGGTGCTGACCGGCCGGCGCGGCATGGGGACACCCGGTGCCGGGGACACGGTGGCCGGGCTGGAGCGCCTCGGCGTCCGGGTGACCGTCGCCGCCTGCGACACGGCCGACCGCACGGCCCTGGCGGACCTGCTCGGCACTCTGCCAGGCGACCACCCGCTGACCGGCGTCGTGCACGCGGCCGGTGTACTGGACGACACCGTCGTCCAGAGCCTGACCCCCGAACGGCTGGCCGCCGTCCTGCGGCCCAAGGTGGACGGTGCCCACCACCTCCACGAGCTCACCCGGCACCTGGACCTCGACGCGTTCGTCCTGTTCTCCTCGCTCGCCGGAATGCTCGGTACGGCGGGGCAGGGCAACTACGCGGCGGCCAACACCTATCTCGACGCGCTCGCCCTGCGGCGCCGCGCGGAAGGCCTTCCCGCCCTCTCCCTGGCCTGGGGCCTGTGGGCGGGCGAGGGTGAGATGACGGGCGACCTCGGGGAGACGGACCTCCTGCGGCTGTCCCGTACCGGCGTCGGCGCCGTGACCGCCGAGGAGGGCCTGGCACTGTTCGACGCCGCGCTGACCCGGGACGCACCCGTCGTGGCTCCCGCGCGGTTCGACCTGGGCGCCCTGGACGCGCGGTCGGCGCCGCCGATCCTGCGCGAACTCGCCCCGGCCGCACCACAGCGGACCGCCGAGGCCCCGCCGTCCGGCGAGGACCGGCCGGCCGCGCTGCGTGAGCGGCTGGCCCGCGCCCCGCGCAACGAGCGGCACCACCTGGTCCTGGAGGCCGTACGGGCGGAGATCACGGCCGTCCTCGGCCTCGGCGGGGACGAGAAGGTGCCGGCCGGACGGCGGTTCCAGGACATGGGCTTCGACTCCCTCACCTCCCTCGAACTGCGCAACCGGCTCAGCGCCACCACGGGGGCTTGGCTGCCCCCGACGGTGGTCTTCGACCACCCCAGCCCGGGCGCCCTCGCCGAACACCTGGCGGCCGGACTCACCGCACCGCACACGCCCGGGGAGGCGGAGGCCCCGGCCCCTGCCGGACCGGACGGCACCCCGCAGGACCCGGCCGGTCACGACGACACCGAGCTGGACGCCATGACCCCCGACGAACTCGTCCGCCTGGCACTGGGCGGAGCCCGTCCGGACACCCCCTAGCAGCGAACTACGGAGAGACACGATGACGGCCACATCCCCTGATCAAGTCGTCGACGCGCTGCGGGCGGCGTTGAAGGAGAACGAGCGGCTCCGGGCGGCCGACGCCCGCCGGGCCGGACGCGAGAACGGTCCGATCGCCATCGTCGGCATGGCCTGCCGCTACCCGGGCGGCGTCGCCTCCCCCGAGGACCTGTGGCGGCTGGTCGCCGACGAGGTGGACGCGGTGGGGCCGTTCCCCACCGACCGGGGGTGGGACCTGTCCGCCCTCCACGACCCGGACCCGGACGTCCCGGGCACCTCCTACGTCGACCAGGGCGGATTCCTCCGGGACGCCACGCTCTTCGACGCCGAGTTCTTCGGTGTCTCGCCGCGCGAGGCCCACGCGATGGACCCGCAGCACCGTCTGCTGCTGGAGACGGCGTGGGAGGCCCTCGAGGACGCCGGCGTCGCCCCGGCGTCCCTGCGCGGCACCCGTACGGGCGTGTTCGTCGGCACCATGTACGACGACTACGGCTCCCGGCTCGCCCCGGCGCCGGCGGAGTACGAGGGCTACCTCGGACTGGGCAGTGCCGGCAGTGTCGCCTCGGGGCGCATCGCCTACACGCTCGGCCTCCGGGGCCCGGCCATGACCGTGGACACCGCCTGCTCCTCCTCGCTGGTCGCCCTGCACCTCGCCTGCGCCTCGCTGCGGCGCGAGGAGTGCACACTGGCGCTGGCCGGCGGTGCCACCGTCATGGCGACGCCCATGCCGTTCGTGGAGTTCAGCCGCCAGCGCGGTCTGGCCCGCGACGGAAGGTGCAAGTCGTTCGCCGCGTCCGCCGACGGCACCGGGTGGGCCGAGGGAGCGGGACTCCTCCTCCTGGAGCGGCTGGAGGACGCCGTCCGCCTCGGCCACCCCGTACTCGCCGTCGTACGCGGGTCCGCCGTCAACCAGAACGGCGACAGCAACGGCCTCACGGCCCCCAGCGGCCCGGCGCAGGAACTCGTCGTCCGGCAGGCACTCGACGCAGCCGGGGTGGCCGCCGACGAGGTCGACGCGGTCGAGGCCCACGGCACCGGCACCTCGCTCGGCGACCCGATCGAGGCAGGCGCCCTGCTGGCCACCTACGGCGCGTCCCGCCCGGCGGACCGCCCCCTGCACCTGGGATCGCTCAAGTCGAACATCGGCCACTCCCAGAGCGCCGCGGGTGTCGGCGGCGTCATCAAGATGGTCATGGCCATGCGCCACGGCATCCTGCCGCGCACCCTGCACGCGGACGAACCGAGTCCCCACGTCGACTGGACGGGCGGAGCGCTGGAACTGCTGACCGAGGCCAGACCCTGGCCGCAGCACGGGCGTCCGCGCCGGGCCGCCGTCTCGTCCTTCGGCATCAGCGGGGCCAACGCCCACGTCGTCCTGGAGGAGCCACCGGCCCCTCCGGCCCCACGACCGCCGGACGACCGGGTGCCCGTGCTCCCGGTCGTCCCCCTGGTGCTGTCGGCGAACAGCGGGGAAGCGCTGAGGGCCCAGGCGGCCCGGCTGCTCGACCGGCTCGCCGACCGGCCGGCCCGCCCGCTGGACCTGGGCTTCTCGCTGGCCACCACGCGGGGCCACCTCGAGCACAGGGCCGTCCTCCTCCCCGCCGACTCCGGCGAACTGACCGCCGGGCTGCGCGCGCTGTCCACCGGGGCCGGTGACGCCCCGGCGATACGGGGCAGGGCCGCCGAAGGACGCACCGCCTTCCTCTTCGCCGGCCAGGGTGCCCAGCGGGCCGGCATGGGCCATGACCTGTACCGCACCTTCCCGGTGTTCGCCGAGGCGTTCGACACGGTCTGCGCGGAAGTCGACCGGCGGCTGCCGCGCCCGCTGCGCGACGTGCTCTTCGCGGGGGAGGGCTCGGCCGAGGCGGCCCTGCTGGACCGCACCGAGTACACCCAGCCCGCCCTCTTCGCCTTCGAGGTCGCGCTGTTCCGGCTCCTGGGGTCGTGGGGCGTGCGCCCCGACGCCGTCCTCGGGCACTCCGTGGGCGCGCTGGCCGCGGTCCACACCGCAGGCGTGCTGTCCCTGTCCGACGCCGCCGACCTGGTGGCGGCCCGCGGCAGGATCATGCAGCAACTCCCGCCCGGCGGGGCCATGGTGGCGCTCCGGGCCGGTGAGGAGCAGGCCGCGGGGCTGATCCGCGGCCGGACCGACAGGGTCGCGGTCGCCGCCGTCAACGGCCCGGCGTCCACCGTGCTCTCCGGGGACCGCGAGGAACTCGCCGACGTGGTCGCCCGGTTCGAGGCCGCCGGCGGAAAGGCCACCTGGCTGCCCGTCAGCCACGCCTTCCACTCGCCCCTGATGGATCCGGCGCTCGACGAACTGCGCACCGTGGTCAAGGGGCTGACGTTCCACGCACCCGAGTTCACCGTCGTATCCGACCTGACCGGCCGGCCCGTCGAGCCGGAGGAGCTCGCCGATCCCGAGTACTGGATCCGCCACGCGTCGCGCCCGGTGCGCTTCCAGGACGGTGTGCACGCGCTCGCCGAACTCGACTGCGCCCGCTTCGTCGAGCTCGGACCGGCCGGGGACCTCACCGCCATGGCGGACGACTGCCTCGCCGGACGGGTCGCCGCGAGCCGGCGGCCGGTGCTCGTCCCGGCGCTGCGGCGCCGCCGGCCCGACACGAACTCCCTGCTGGAGGCGGTGGCCCGGCTGCACGTGAGCGGGACGGCCGTCGACTGGGACGCGGT
>NZ_JBEXWB010000282.1:0-8507 GCF_040629645.1 Streptomyces sp. NPDC005899
CGGGCGGCAAGGTACGTGCCGGGTCAGGGCTGGTGCCGTTCGGGTACGGCGGAGTGCGGGCGAGCCGGTGCCGGCGCCGGCTCGGTACGGCCGTCACGCTCGTGCGGTGTCGGCTCCACCGCCCTGAGCTGCTGGCAGGCGGAGCAAGTCCACCCGGCGTAGCCAAACCATGTGCCGCAGGTGTCGCACTGCACCTGGCCGGTGCTCTGCGGGGCCGGGGCGACAGCGCCGCAGCGGCACGTCCAGTACCCGCACAGCGGGCACGCGTCGTTCGCCGACCGGAAGGTCAGCGGGCGGGTGAGCAGGAGTACCGGCTGCCGTTCGTAGCCCGGCGCCATCTCGGCCAGGGTGCGGCGCGCCTGGCGGCCAACGGACTCGGCGCGGGTGTCGCCGTCCGTGACCAGGCGGCCGACAAGCTGGTGGAAGGCGCTGTCGGTCTCGTCGCGCTCGGCGTGCGGCACCGGAGGGACAGCACCGGTGCAACGGCATGTCTCGAAGTTCCCGCCGCAGGTCGGGCACATGCCGGTCGCGTGGCCCGTGGTGAGGTCGAGGAGAGTGGTGTTCATGCCGCGACCTCCCAGCCGTTGCGGGCGCGGCGAGCGGTGTGGATCTGGCGGATCTGCGTGGCCAGGTTCCGGACCTCGGCGTTCTGGGCTGCCCGGGAAACGGCCACCGTGCGCACGGTGGCTGCGGACTTGTCGGGGTTCTTCGTCGCGGCGAACCGCAGCTTGATCGTGAGCTCGTCGAGCTGGCGGCCTTCGGTGTCGCGGTCGAGGTCGACGGCGACGGCCAGGCGCTCGGCCTGGTGGTCGCGGACGGCAGCGAGCTCGGGGCCGGTCAGGCCGGCGCGCACCAGCTCGTCGGCCTCCGCTTCGCCGTCGCCGTCGCGCAGGGCGAGCTCCTCGCACGCGGCCCGCATCGGGCAGCCGATGCAGAGGCGGATCGCCTTGAGTCGGCGGACGTGCCAGTCGGTGTCCGGCTCGTCATCGGCGCGGAACCAAAGGTCGGGGTCCATGCCGGTGCAGCGGGCACCGGCATCGACCGCGGCCTGGAGTACGGCCCGGCGTGTGTGCCGGGCCTGAGTGGATGTCATCCTGTGCATGCGCGTTTGCCCTTCTAGAGAGGGTGAGCTGCGAAGACGGCCCCCGGGTTGCCCCCCGGGGGTTCGTCGTGTTCAGGGCCGGTGGCCCTGTGACTGCTGTACGAGCAGCCACGGCCCTGGCCGCCCCCTTCTGCGGGGCGGCCAGGGCCGTGGTCGTTCGTACGGGGTGCTTCAGCGCGCGGAGCGCTGGGGGCGGAGCGTGTCCAGCGGGACCTCGAGGCATTCCGTCGGGACGTCACCGGCGGGCACCCCCCGGCGGTTCATGTCGGCAACATCCACGCGGGACAGCACCGCGTTCCAGTCGGCCAGGCGCCCGGCCGGCGTGCGTTCGGCACGAGCTCGTAGGGTCCGGTCGGTCCGCGGGCTGAACGCTTTAGGCAGCACTGTGGTGGCCGTCCGACTGGAGGATTCCTTCACGGCGTCGGTCAAGGCCCGGCGCCACTCGGGGATCGTCATGTCGAACTCGAGCCTGCGGTTGCTGCTCCGGCAGTGAACTGCGGCGGCGACGTGGGCCTTGCCGGTGTGGTGCGGGACTAACTTCTGGACCTTGCTCTGCATGCCGGTGATCGGCACCCAGGTTTCGCAGTCCTGGCAGACGAGTACGGCCTTGAGCGGGTTGCGAAGGTCGATGTGATGGAGGGGGAGCTCGGAGAGCTTGAGGGCGGGGAGGCCGCTGACCCGCTTCGTGCGGGTCCGGCGGGGGCGTTCCTTGGCGGTGGGCACCGCGGCGGTGATGGACATGCGGGATCTCCTCATGTGCGAAGGGGGAGGGGCTGCGTCGCGGTGCTCTCTCCGCCCGTCAGGACGCGCGGGTGACCCCGGCGTCCTGACGGACGGACAGCGCATAGCGCTACGACGTGCAGTAGAAAGTCGAGAACCCGGGGGATTTGTTGGTGCCATCAACCCCGGCCCCCTCTTGCGAGGCGGACGACTGCCTACGGTCGTGCGGTGGTACAAAACCACGTAACCCTTGCCCAACAGAGCGTTAGGGCTATCGCTATCGCCTAGTAGAGACCATGCCGGGCAGGTGAGTCAATAGCGATAGCTCTATTCGTGTCGAGCGGTTGTGCCCGCGCGCCACCGCCTGATAGAGCTAGCCCTAGAATCAGATCCCCGCACGACCTTGAAAGGTGGCTTCGATGCCCGTCTCGTATCGCGACATCGCCGCTGACCTGCGACAGCAGATCGGCGAGGGGCGATACATGCCGGGCGACAAGCTGCCGATGCTCACCGAGCTCCAGGCCCAGTACGGCGCTGGTTACCAGACCGTGCGAAGCGCCATCGCGCTCCTGGAGCAGGAGGGTCTGGTCGTCGCGGTGCGACGTAGAGGGACCATCGTGCGTGAGCGCCCTGAGAAGCGGCGCATCACCCGGTCCCGCCAGGTCTTCCGCGATGAGATCGGCTACTACTTCGACCCGACTGCCCAACCTTGGGTGGCCTTGGAGCCTCCCACTCTGCGTTGGGGCATCGTGCCGGTCGATCTCGCTGCCCTCATGGGTCTCGCCACCGGGGCTGAAGTCCTCGTTCGTGACCGCGTGATGGGCGACCCTGAGAGCAGGAAGCCGAAGCAGCTGGCCACCAGTTACCTGCCGGCCGACCTCGCTCGAGGAACTCGACTCGCAGAGGCCGACACGGGGCCAGGAGGCATCTACGACCGCTTGGAGGAAATGGGCCACCGCCCGCTCCGCTGGAGTGAAGGTGTCTCCGCCCGCATGCCCTCGCCTGAAGAAGCGGAGGCACTGAATCTCCCCGCCGACGTTGGCGTTCCGCTCCTGCGCGTCGTCCGGGTCACGACCAGCTCCAACGGCGAGGTTGTCGAGGTGAACGACACCAGGATGAGTGCCGAAGAGTTCGAGATCGGCTACTCCATCCGACGCCACGCGAGTGCTCGACTCGCTGATGACGATGGAGATGGTGACGACTAACACTGACTGCATCTCACGTGCCACGGTGCCCCTCCCCTCGGTTGATCTCGTGAGGGCCATCACACTCGGGCCGGGCGGGGCGAACCATCACAGGCGCTTGTCGAAGCTCGTACGCACTGCCGTTCACACGTTTTCAACATCCGCATATACATGCGATTTGAACCCCGAGCTCTAGGCTCGCGGTCATGACGATCACAGAGGGGCACGGGGTGGGGAAGCAGCGAGCAGGGTGGCGACCGGACAAGCTGCGCGAGCAGCGGGAGGCTCACGGCCTGACTCTGGAGAAGGCCGGCGAGCGGCTGCGGGAGGTGGCTGAGCAAGCCAAACTGAAAGGGATCCCGGCCGCGAATCCCCAGACGTTGTGGCAGCACGAGCAGGGAGAGGTCTACCCGGGTCCGCATTATCGTCGCGCCTATTGCCTTCTCTACCGGGCGACCGAGCCGGACTTGGGCTTTCGCACCGCTCTGCCTGGCGAAGAGACGTCGTTCAAGCTCACGCCGATGGACGACCGCCTCACCGACGCGCATGTCCTGGCCGTCGAACGGGCCATCCACCGTATTTCGCCCGGAAGCGAAGACGCCGGGCACTTCGCTCTCCAGCAGCGAATCATCGACGCGTGGAAGCGCCGGCACACCGGCGGCGACCCGCACCGTCCGGTGCTCATCCTGGTCGGCGGCTTCGCGGGCAGCGGCAAGACCGAGCTCGCCCGCTTCTTTGTTCAGCTCACCGGCTGGCCTCTGCTCGACAAGGACCCGCTCACCCGCCCGCTCGTAGAGCGCCTCCTGGTCGCGCTGGGCGGCGACGCGAACGACCGGCACACCGACCTTTACCGCGAGAAGGTCCGGCCGGTGGAGTACGACTGCCTGATGCAGTTGGCCATGGCCAACATCAAGTGCGGCATCTCCACGGTGCTGACCGCCCCATTCATTGCCGAGATGACCGACCCGGCCTGGATGCAGCGCCTGACCAACCGAGCGGGTTCGATGGGAGTCGACGTCTTCCCTGTATGGGTCCGCTGCGACGAGGAGTCGATGCGCGAGTACATCGGATTCCGCTCCGCGGCCCGGGACGCGTGGAAGCTCCAGCGGTGGGACGAGTACATGGCCACGATCGACCTCGACCTGCGCCCGGCAGTGCCGCACCTGGTCGTCGATAACCGGCTGGGCACCGCGGTGACGCTCGCGGACCAGGCCCGGCAGGCGATGGGGGCGATGTACGCATGACCGAAGGTCAGGGCGTGATCCTGTACGGCCCGCCGGCGGCGGGCAAGGACACCGTCACCGCCGCGCTCACCGAGCTGAACTCGAAGTACGCACAGTTCACGCGGCTCAAGGTCGGGTCCGGCAAGTCGGCCGGCTACCGGATGGGCACCGCGGAGCAGCTGCACGAGCTGGAGGCTGCGGGCGACGTCGTCTACGCGAACACCAGGTACGGCAACACCTACGTGATCGACCGGCCCGGCGCCGACGCGGCGTTCGCGGCCGGGGTGCCCGTGGTGCACCTCGGGCAGATCGACGGCATCCGCGCGCTGGTCGACGGCTACCCGGCCGACTGGTCGGCGGTGTTGCTGTGGTGCCCGCGCGAGGTCACCGGGCAGCGGTCTGCGGGGCGCGGCGACAGCGACACCGCAGCGCGCCTGGCGGCGTGGAACGCGACCCGCGAAGACCTGGACGCGCACCCGGGTATGACCTGGGACCTGACCGTGGACACCACGGAGGCGGCCCCGCAGGACGCGGCTCGACTCATCGACCAGCTGCTGGCGCGGCGGGCGGGCGCGGCGTCGGCATGAGCGCAGGTTACGGGTGGGCGAGTCGGTCCAGGGCGTCGGTGAGTGTGAGCTCGCTGTCGTCCTTGGCCTCGTGCCACCGTGCCAGCGTGGACGCGGCCGCGCGCAGCATCTCTGGGGGAAGGCCGGCGGCCGCGAGGGCGTCGGCGGCTTCCTCGAGCTCCGGGCCCCAGCGCCAGGCGCGGGCCGCGGTCTTGGCGACGTACTGCGGCTCGGACAGGTACGAGTCGGTGCGCTTCGAGGCGACCTCGATGAGCTCCTGGTCGACGCCGTGCTCGCGCGCCATCCCGATCGCGAGCGCCACCAGTACCCGGCTCGTCTTCTGGAAGCTGGCGTACGCCAGCTTCAGCGCGGACGCCTTCCCGATCTCCGTGCCCAGCACCGCCGTCTGGACGGCGGTGCCCGGGAACAGTGCCTCGATGCGCTCGGTCGCGGCGGTCGGGCCGGACAGGTACAGGGTCGGCGTCTTTCCGCGCACCGGCGGGGAGCCGACGACGCCCCCGTCCACGACGGTCGCGTCCGGTTCGAGCAGCCCGGCGATCCGCTGGACGCGCTCGGGGTTGATGGCGTTCGCCTCCACGTACACCCCGGCGAAGCGGTGCCGGGCGACGTCGCGGGCCAGGTCCTCGGCAGCGGTCGGCGGGCAGAGGCTGATGACGATGTCGCTGCGGTCCAGCAGTTCGGCCAGCGTCGCCGCGGGCATCAGCCCGAACCGGGCGGCACGCTCCACCGAGGCGGTGCTGCGCCCGGTCTCGCACCACAGGACCGCGGCCGCGTTGGCCGCGGCGCAGGCGGCCACAGCGGCGCCCATGCTGCCAGGGTGGAGAATTCCGACGGTCGGCTGGTCCACGGTGCTACTCCGACGTTTCGTTGAGCAGGATGGTGATGGCGTCGGTGACGTCCTCGACGATGTGGTGCGCGGCACGAAGGCCGTCCGGCCATGGCCGACCACGCAGCCAGATGGTACGCAGGCCGGCCTCCTGGCCGCCGCCGATGTCCCCGGCCGGGTTGTCGCCGACCATCCAGCCGCCGTCCGCGAGGTTCACCCCGCAACGGTTGGCCGCAAGTTCGAAGAGGCGCAGGTCCGGCTTGCGGATCTCCAAGTCACCCGAGACCGCGACGCCGTCAACCAAGTCGGCGAGGCCGGTCGCGGCGAGTTTGGCACGTTGGATGTCGCTGGCCCCGTTGGTGGCGATGCCGATCGTCCACGCGGCCGCGCGAAGCCGGGCCAGGCCCTCGAGGACCTCTGGCCGGCATGTGACAGCGGCCGCCATGAGGCTGACATACTCCTGCCACAGCTGCGCGGCGGGCACCTCCAGGTCGAAGGCTTCCCGCAGCCGGACGAAGTCGGCGGCGTTCGCGCGGTCGGCCAACTCGGTGCGGAGCCACCACTCGGCGTCTGGACCGAGGGTGTGTGCCCGACCCAGGCCAGTCACAGCGTCGCTGAGCGCCGACTGCCGGTCGACCAGCGTCCCATCCAGATCGAAGAACGCAAGGTGGGCCACGGAGAAGGACCCTACCGGGCACCCGGCGAGCCTGGCAGTCGCTTCTTCGCGCCGTGGGGACTGCCCGCCCCCGCCCTGCGGCGGCGCCAAGCCTTGCATGCGACACCCGACCCAGGTTCGTATTCACTCAGGTATTCATGGAGGTATGCTGAGGTCATGGCTGACACAACCGTCAAGATCGACACGGCGACTCGGGACCGTTTCGCCGCCATCGCCGCCGCCCGCGGACAAAGCGTTCGCGGCTACCTTGCCACGCTCGCGATAGAGGAAGAAAACCAGCTGAAGCTCGGCCACGCAACCGCCGCCTTCCGCGCCGCTGTGGCCCGCCCCGGCATCGCAGACGCCTTCGACCGCGACTTCGGTGGAATCCCTCAGCGCACGGACCGGGCGGCCTGATTTTGGACCTCCACATCGACATCCGTTGGCTCCTCGACCGCCAGGAGGACCTCCTTGGCAAAGAGCTGACCGTACGGGACTATTCCGCCCTGGTCGCCGCCGTGGCCAGGCATCGGGTGAACACTCCCAACCTCGACGAGACCTCACCCGACGCCTTCTGGAGGGCGGCAGCCCTGCTCGAACAGATCGTGCTGCTGCGCCCCCTCCCGGCCCGCAGTGAACTGTTCGGATACGGCGTCGTGACTGCCTACATCGAGGCATCCGGCGAATCCGTGGAGGCCACCTACGAGTCTTGGCATGATCTGATCGCAGACATCAGAGCACTGCGCCTAACGGTGTACGACGTGGCTGACCGGCTGCGCTCCTGGCGGACACCCGAAACGGGGTCCTGATGACACAGTCCCCGCCCGCCCGGAGCCCATAAATACCGAAGCCGCCCCGTCCTGGCAGGGACGGAACGGCTTCGTAGCGATCACTCGCTGTTCGACTCGCAGAACTTCCAGGAACCCGAGTCGTGTCCGGTGAGGTGACCTCGCCGGGGTGATGCCCGTGGACCTTCTCAGGCCCGCGCAGTCACCTATACCCAGGATAAGCGTCCCGTCTCACGGAACGCCACCATCCGGATCCTCGGTCAGGTCACATCTGCTGGTCACGGCTCCCCTATCAGGGGAGATCGACCCATTATGTACCGCCTGCCCACCCGTCGCCGCCGCCAGGTCGCGGCCGCCGGCCCGGCATTTTTTTTGAAGATCACTGTCACGTCTGAGGCCCAACAGCCCCTTGGGAGTGATGTGATCACTACTGTCCTCGCAGCCCAGGCCGCCGCCCTCGTCCCGCCGTACGGGACGCACATCAAGATCGCTGCCCGCCCTGTGGGAGCGAACGTACCTCCTCGGGACGCACGGCCACTGTCCACAGCCCGGCCGGTCCAGAGTCAGCGGATGCAGTTTTCATCCGGCGCCGCTCCGGCATGTCACACACACGCGCCATCTACCACTTCTATGCGCATGCCCCCCTCCTTCAACCAGTCCCCGCCCTTCCTTACCGTCCCGGCCTGCACCCTCCGTCTGGAGGTGACCCGATGACGGACGACGCGAAGAACGATCCCATTTCCACATCGATCGTCTCGGCGGCCATCCGCGGTTCGGAGCCGGCGCCGCCGGTGGCGGTACATCCGCACATGGTGTTCGGGTCGGGGCTGACCGATGCCATGGACACCCTTGTGCTGCTGCACTGCATGTTCCTGGTCGCGGCCGGTTTGCCGTTTACGGTCGCCGACGTTCTGACGTCGCTTCAGAGGGAGGGCATCGAGAGCACCAACGGCAGCGGCGTGGTCGGGCGTGATGCTGTCCGTGCTGCGGTCCGGCATCTGACCAAGGCGGGCTTCATCCGGCGTACTCAGGCGAACGGGGGGAGGTTCGGGAAGGTCGAGTACGAGCTGTTCCAGCACCCCGTTTACAACCCGAGCTGGCCGTCGACCGCCGCGCCGATGGAGGCCGATGGGGCGGCAAAACCACAGGTCACACCGGCGACGGCATTGCCGTCTGCGGTCCGACCTGCGGAAACAGGTAAAACCGCAGGTCACACCGGCGACGGCATTGCCGTCGCCGTAAATGCCGTTGCCGTGAATGCCGTCTTCGGCACAAACGGCAAAACCGCAGGTCACTCCGCAGACGGCATTGCCGTCTGCGGAGTTGCCGCCCCCCCCCCACCCCCCCCACCGGCGGCGGCGGTTTTGCGGCCCCCTAGTGTCAGGACCACCACCCCGCCGCGTGGTTGCACCGGAACAAGAC
>NZ_JBEXWB010000283.1:0-8485 GCF_040629645.1 Streptomyces sp. NPDC005899
CCCGGCCATCCTCCGCCCGCCCGGCGCCGCCGAGCGGGCGGGCGGAGGGGCCGCACCGCTCAGGAAGGGGCCGGACCCGTGCTGGCCCGCACGGTCAACTCCGGCTCCAGCAAATCCACTTCGTCCGTCGCACGGCCTTTCAGCTTGGCCACCACCTGCTCCACCGCCCGGCGCCCCATCTCCTGCGCCGGAATGGCCACGGAGGTGAGACGCACCGATGCCTGCGTGGCCACCTGTTCGGGACAGATGGCCACCACGGACACGTCCTCCGGGACCGCGCGCCCCTGCTGCTGCAGCAGGTTCAGCAGGGGCTCGACCGCGGCCTCGTTCTGGACCACGAACCCGGTGGTGCCCGGCCGTTCGTCGAAGATGCGGGCCAGCGTGCCGGCCATCGCGGCGTATCCGCCCTCGCACGGGCGGTGCAGGACCCTGACGCCCGCCTCCTGCGCCTTGGCCCGTATGCCGTCCACGGTCCGCTCGGCGAAGCCGGTGTGCCGTTCGTAGACGGCCGCGGCCTCCCCGATCACCGCGATGTCCCGGTGCCCGAGGCCCGCGAGGTGATCGACGCAGAGCGCGCCGGTCGCCTCGAAGTCCAGGTCCACGCAGGTCAGTCCGGTCCTGTCGGCGGGCAGGCCGATGAGGACGGCCGTCCGCCCGGACTCGCGGAGCAGCGGCAGCCGTTCGTCGTGCAGCTCGACGTCCATGAGGATCATGGCGTCCGCGAGCGAACTCCCCGCGATCCGCCGCACGGCGGCCGGGCCCTCCTCGCCGGTCAGGAGCAGGACGTCGTAGCCGTGTGTGCGGGCGGTCGTGGCGACGGCGATGGCGATCTCCATCATGATCGGCACGTACATGTCGGTGCGCAGCGGCACCATCAGCGCGATGATGTTGGACCTGCTGCTGGCGAGGGCCCGCGCCCCGGCGTTGGGGTGGTAGCCGAGCTGCTGGATGCTGTGCTCGACGCGCTCCCGGGTGCCGGCGGAGATCGACCGCTTCCCGCTGAGGACGTAGCTCACCGTGCTCGCGGAGACTCCGGCGTGCTGGGCGACCTCGGCAAGCGTGACCATTCAGCTCTCCATTACGGGCGAGGGAAGTGCGGAGAGGCGGGGTGGTGAAGCGCTTCAACAGCGCCTTGAGCCCACCCATCCTCGCACTCTGAAATGCACAGACACCGTGAACCTTAGACTCGCCCACAAGTGCTGTCCAGGGTCTCCCCCGGGCCGTAGTCGAAGCGCTTCGACCACGCATTCCGAGCTGCCCGCCCTTCCTCCCGCACGCGGGCACGCGTGCGCCCGCGCGAGGCCGCGGCCCGCTCCCCCACACCGTGGCTCAGGACGCCTGCGGTGTCCAGTCGCCCAGCCAGTCGGCGACCTCCTGACCGGCCGCCGCGGCGTCCGACAGCTGGGGCCGGTCCGTGCTCGCCGCGCCCGCACCAGGACCGGTGTTGCGGTACTCCGCGAAGCGGTCGTCCTTCCACGAGAAGCCGCTCATGTCCGTCCACGGGGCGGACTTGACCGCGGCGCTCAGCTCGGTGTCACGGAACGTGGCCATGGGATCGAGTGAGGCGTCGCCGCCGGCGTGCCACGGGCGTCCGAGATGGAAGGAGGACGCCGCGACGTCACCGTTGACGGTCGAGCCGACGATGAGGAAGCCCTTGCGGCCGGCGGCCGTGCTGGGTGCGGTGATGTAGCCGCCCGAGCTGCCGTCCCACCGCTTCTTGAGCGTGATCACCGACCTGTCGATGACCGCGCCGGCTCGCCCGAAGATGAAGTCGACGTTGCCGACGACGTAGGAGTTCCTCATGTACACGCGCCCGAGGGCCGTCTTGGCGGCCGAGTCGAGCAGCAGGGTGTCCTGGTCCCCGGTGACGATGACGGAGTCGAGGAGGACCTTGTCGGCGGCGGTGCGCAGGGCGACGGCCTGGCGCGCGCTCATGTCCTGGTGCGCGGACTCGTCGAAGTCGTTGGAGATCGTGAGGTTGCGGGCCTGGAAGCCGTTCCCCTCCGCGGCGACGGTGGCGCTGCCGCTCGTACCGTAGGTGCCCGAGCCGTCGGGCTTCGGGGTGCCCGAGGCGTTGCCGTGGACGATCACGGTGTCCTTGCGGCTCGGTCCGCTGCCCTGGAGGGTGACGTTCTGTTTGGTGGCGGGGACCTTGACCGTCTCCCGGTAGGTGCCGGGCCTGATGGACACGACGACGCGCGCGGTGCTGCCCGGCGCGATCGCGTCCACGGCGGCCTGCACCGTGGTGTACTGCCCGCTGCCGTCCTTGGCGACGGTGAGCACGGCAGCGGCTGCCCCGGCCGCCGCCCGCCCGGGGCCGGCCGCCGGCGCGCCCTGCGCCTGGACCGGCCCGGTGACGGCCAGCAGGGCGGCCAGTCCCGCCGTCAGTGCCGCGCCCCGGCCGGGGCGGAACTCCGTACGCCGTCGCTTCGCTGCCATGTCCGCATCCGTTCCGTGGAGGAGAGGTGGGGTGCACGCGGTAGTCGCCACCGTCGCGGCGAAGGTTGCCGGCGCCGATCCCGGGGACTCCCGCGGCAACTCCCCGGGATCGGCGTGCGGTGCGAGGCCGGGTCAGTAGGCGACGGGCCAGCCACCGCTCCACTTCAGCAGGTTGACGCCGAGTTTCGGGGTGCCGTTGTCCTGGCCGTCGTAGTAGTGGTAGACGAGCAGGTCGCCGTCGGAGTCGGCCAGGACCGACTGGCCGCCGGGGCCGACGTAGCGGCCGTGCGACTCCATGACCGGCGTGCCACCGCCTTGGAGCATGCTCACGCCGTCGCGGTCCTTGTAGGGCCCGGCGACATTGGTGGCCCGGCCCACCTTGATCCTGTACGTGGAGCCGGTGCCGGCGCAGCAGGTGTCGTAGGAGGCGAAGAGGTAGTAGGAGCCGTTCCGCTTCACGACGGTGGGTGCCTCGACGGCCTTGGTGCCGGTGGGCCGGGAGGCGAGTGCGCGGCGGGCGGTGTCCCCGGGGTGCTGCTTCCCCGTCGACGGGTCGATGCGGATCATCTTGATGCCGGTCCACCAGGAGCCGAAGGAGAGCCACCAGGAGCCGTCGTCGTCCACGAAGAGGTTGGGGTCGATGGCGTTGTAGTCGCTCGACGCGTTCGACGTGTACACGATCCCGTAGTCGGTCCAGCTGCCCGCCCGGCCGGTGGTGGAGCGTGCCAGACCGATGGCCGAGGTGTTGCTGCCGAAGGACGAGACGGCGTAGTACATCAGGTACGTGCCGCCGCGGTAGGAGATGTCGGGGGCCCACGGGTCGGAGGCCGACGAGTAGTTCTTCCACCAGCCCGGCTTGGTGGTGAAGGCGCTGCCGGAGCGGCCGAAGGCGGTGCGGTCGGTGGAGGTGCGGAGCTGGAGGCCCTCCCCGGTGGAGTAGAGCAGGTACTGGCCGGTGGGGCTGCGGACCATGCTGGGGTCGTGGACGACGATGTCGCCCCTGACGACACCGGGATCGGGGTAGGCGTAGGCGCTGCTGGGGGCGAGGGCCGACAGCAGGGCGGCGGTCAGGACGGCGAGGGTTCTTCCCAGGGTGCGGCTCATGAGCACTTCCTCGGTCGTGGCTCGAGGGTGTGGCCGGGGCTCGAGCCGGAGTGGGGGGTGTAGTCGGGCGTGCGGGCGGAAGCCCGGCACTTGTGGGGCGGGCGACGGAGGGGCTGCCGGAGCCGAGGTCGGATCCGGAGCAGTCCTGGTCGGAGTCGGAGTCGGGTGGGGGATGTACCGCCGGGCAGCGGGCGGGGATCACGGGTCGGGAATCACTGGCACAGTCGCCACCAGGCCCCGAATGGTTGCCATGCCCCTGTCATGCGTCATGGGGAAAGTGTTCGATATACCGGATGGTGACCGGGACTTCGGATCGGACCGTAGAATCGAACGCGTCGTGCGTCAATGAGCCGCGCACATCCGGGACACACGGAAGCCGGGGAACGGCCGGCGTCCGGGATGCCGAACCGGACGCCGACCACGCTTCAGCCGCCCGGGGATCCCCGGGCGTCCCCGCCCCCTACAACCCGCGGGTGAGGCCCCCGCGGCCGGAATCGGAACGCCGCGTCCCGGGGGTGACGGTCTCGCACAACGGGCCGCGCTCGGTGGCGACGTTCACCAGTCCGGTCGCCCGGCCGTCGAGACCGACGAACCGCAGGGCGTGCCATCGCGGCAGCCAGAACACCCGGCCGCGGTGCCCCGCCAGGAGCTCCCGCAGGCCGGTGGGAGCGTGCGTCCACACCTCGGGGAGCTCCCCGGAGTGGTCGAACGCGGCACGTAGCGCCAGCCGGCCGTCGTCATGCACGTCGCCGGAGGTGAGCAGCAGTTCGACGGCCTGCCCGGGCTCCTGGACGCACTTCTTGGCGTGGATCCAGTGGACGTGGTGCCCCGGCGCGTACCGGGTGCAGCCGTCACGGTGGTCGAGGTGGGGGAGCACGGCCTTCGCCCGCCTTTCGGGGTCGTGGACCCCGGGGCCCGTTCCCGGTGGTCCGCTGTTCCCCGCACGGTGCCGCGCGGGGCGGGTCGTCACCCGGAGCACCCGCAGCGGAGCGGGGTGCCGTCCAGCGAGCCGGGGCCTACCACTGGAACTCATGACCCACGGGGAGCCTAACAGCAGCCGAGGCGGCGTCAGGGGGCACGCAACACCCCCGTGACGAGGCCGACATGAGTCCTCAGCCGTGCAGGAGGACCGGGAACGCCTCCATGTCGTTCTGCGTCATCACCGGCAGCTTGCGGATCTCGTCGTCCGCGATCGCGAGCCTGAGATCCGGGAAGCGGCCGAACAGCGCGGGCAGTGCGATGCCGGCCTCGACCCGGGACAGCGCGGCCCCGGGACAGATGTGCGCGCCGTGGCCGAAGGTCATGTGCCGAATGGGCGCCGGGCGGGTGACGTCGAAGGCGCCGGCGTCCGGACCGTGCTGTGCGGTGTCCCGGCCGATGGCCCGGTAGGAGATCACGACTCCCTCCCCCTCGGGAATCGTCTGCCCGCCGACCTGGATGTCCTCGGTGGCGAACCGCATCAGCAGGTGGGTGGTCGGCGTGTCCCAGCGCAGGGTCTCCTCCACCACCGACTCCCAGGGGACGTCCCCGTCCAGCACCTTCCTCAGCTGGTCAGGGTGGGCGAGCAACGCCCGTACCGCGTTGAGGATGAGCCCGATCGTGGTCTCGTGCCCGGCGGCCACCATGGCCTTGAGGTTGCCGACCACCTCCTCCTCGGTGAGCGGCTCCCCGCCGTCCTCGGCGAGTATCAGCGCGCTGGTCAGGTCGTCCGTGGGGCGGGCGGTCTTCTCCCGCACCAGCTCGGCGTAGAAGACGTCCAGCTCCGCGAGGAGCGCCAGCCGCTCCTCCTGCGGCGTGAGCATGGAGAAGAAGGCTTTGTACCGCCGTGTCAGCATGGGGTGCAGAGCCCGGTCCACCCCCATCAGCAGGCCGACCACGCGCATCGGCAGCGGCTGGGCGAAGACGGCCTTGAGATCGACGACGCCGTCCCTGCCCTGCTCGGCGAGCGCGTCCAGCAGCTCCTCGGTGAGCTGCTCGATGTCCGGGCGGATCGCCTCCAGCCGGCGCGGGGTGAGCGCCTGGGAGGTCTTGGTCCGCAGCCGCCGGTGCTCCTCCCCGTCCACGGTGAACATGGAGCGCCCCGCGTCGATCATGCCGATCAGCGGCCAGTCGTGCGTCACCTCGCCGCTGCGCCACAGCTTCCAGGCGCCGATGTCCTTCACCAGGCGGCTGTCGACGAGGAGCCGGCGTGCCTCGGCGTGCCGGGTGACGGTCCAGGCGGGCACCCCGAGGAGCTCCACGCGGGCGAGCGGCTCGGCCCGGCGCAGCGCTTCGGTCTCGCCGTCGAGGTCCCGGACCAGGGGGTCGATGACCACGGTGGCGTGCGGGCAGTTCACAGCTGGTCTCCTGTCGTTCGTACGGGGGTGAACCGGACGGGCAGCGCGTTCATCCCGCGCAGGAAGGCGGACGGCCGGCGGACCAGGTCCTCGGCGGGGACCGCGAGCTGCGGATCGGGCAGCCGGTCGAGGAGCACCTCGATGCCGGTACGGGCGATCGTCTCGGCGATCTCCTGGGCGGGGAAGGGGCAGCGGTACTCGCCGTGGCTGAATGCCAGGTGCGCGCCGTTGCTCGCGTGATGACCGGCACCGATGTCCTGGCGTACCAGCGGGTCGGTGTTGGCCGCCCCCAGGCCGAGGAGGAGCATGTCGCCGGCCTTGATCGTCCGCCCGCCGAGCCGGGTGTCGCGGGCCGCCCAGCGGCCCGCGAGTATCTGCGTCGGGCTCTCCTCCCAGAGCACCTCGTTCATGGCCTCGCCGACGCTGCGCCGGCCGCCGGAGAGGGAGTCGGCGAACTGGTCCTCGGTGAGCATCAGGCGCAGGGAGTTGCTGATCCAGTCGGCGGTGGTGAGGTGCCCGGCGGCCACCACGGCCATCAGGTCGAGCGCGTACTCCTCGTCCGTGAAGGGTTCCGGATCGGCGAGCATGCGGGAGGTGATGTCGTCCCCCGGCGCCGCCCGCTTGGCCTCCACCAGGCGGCGCATGTGTTCCCCGAACCGCTGGTGCGCGTGCTGTGCTCCCGGGCCCCCGTCGGCGAGGTCCTTCAGGACCCGTGCGATGTCCGCCCCCTCCTCGTCGGGGAAGCCTACGAGACGGGCGAGGACGAGGACGGGCAGCGGCTCCGCGAAGTCCGCCACGAGATCGGCCGTGCCCCGGCCGCACACGGCGTCGACGAGCCGGTCGGCGAGCTGCTCGCAGTGGTCGCGGATCAGGTGCGGATCCGCGCCTTCGAGGGCGGGCACCACCATGCGGGAGTGGCGCCGGTGCTCGGCGCCCGCGGTGAAGTAGATGGACGGCATGGGCCGTCCGACCATGGGGAGCAGCGGCCAGTCCTCGGGGACGCGGTCCCACTGGTTCCACAGCCCGACGTCCCGGGGGAAGAGCTCGCCGTCACTGGTGACCTGGTGCAGTTCGCGGTAGCCGACGACGAGCCAGGCGGGGAAACCGCCGGGGAGCTCGACGGGCACCACCGGGCCGTACGCCTGGCGCATGGAGCGGTACAGGGCCTGCGGTGCGGTGTGGAAGTCCGGACCGCTGAGCGGCACCGGATCGGACGCGGAGTGCGCCGGGCAGCCGCGGCCGGTCACGGGCGCGGCGGATAAGAAGGGGTTCGTCATCGTACGGGCTCCCGGAAGACGGCTTCACGCGTTGCGTCCATACGATCAACGCGGCCCCACTATAGGGAGGTTGGGTGAAGCTTTGGGGAAGGACGACTGTTCCGTCACCCGCCCCGGCGCCCCTCCGCCGTCCGGACGGCGGGTGCGTCAGGCCTCCGTGAAGGCCCGAGCGGCCGCCACTCCCGCGGACACGTCCCAGCCGGCCGGAGGGACGACGGCGCCGAGGAGTTCCTCGGTCACCACGCCGTCCGCGGCGATCAGCGCGCGGACGGCGTCACCCGACGGCTCGGCACCCTGCGGGCCGGGCGCCTCGGCGAGCGCGGCCCGGAGCACGTCCTCGGCACGCCCGTCGTCGAGGGCGGGCAGCCCTACGCTGCCGAAGCCGTCGTCGGCGTCGTACGCGGCGCGTCGCCAGGTGCTGCCGTCGAAGCCGTACACGAAGCCGAGGAAGAGCTCCGCCTCGCGCGCCGCGCGAACGGGCGGCTCCCACCAGTCGGGGGCGCCGGCCAGCAGGTCCGTCTCCTTCTCCTCGTAGAAGTCGGACGCCTCCGCGTAGAAGGTGTGCGAGTCGTCCCGGTCCTGCCCCAGCAGCACGGCCCGCCCGTCCCCCAGATGGTGCAGGTCCGCCCAGCCGCCGTCACCGTCGTCGTAGTGCCAGACGAGCCCTTGGGCCCGGCAGCCGTCACCGCGTCCCCCGGCCGCCCGGACGGCGGCGAGCGCGGCCCACCTGCCGCGCATCGACAGCGGGTCGGGAAGATCTATCTGCACCAGGGCCATGGCCGGCTCCTTATGACGGGCGAGTGGAGGGTCAGCCCTCCTGGTGCCCGGGAACAGGCGCGCGTCACACACCGTGCGCACCGGCCGCCCGCCAGACGCACCTCATGTCGCGGTTCTTCGCCCCGCGGAGGTCTCACCGCTCCGGAACGTCTTGCCCCGCGGAGGTCTCACCGCCCCGGAACGGGGTACGCAGACAGGCATGGCTCTCGTGAAGCGTGTTGCTCTTGCTCCTCGGACGGTGCGGCAGTTGCGGCGCGTCCGCTCGGTCTACGCGGCGGGGATGCTGCTGTCGGCTCTCGCCCTCCTCTCCTTCGACGAGTCGGCGGCAGGCGCCCGGCAGACGGTCATCGTGGGCGTCTTCCTCGTGGTGTTCGGCGCGCTCCTCTCGCTGACGACGGTGCAGTTGTGGCGGCACGGGCGGGCCGAGCACTGCAGTACGGCACGGAAGCTGACTCCCCTCACCTGACGGACGGCGCCCAGCGCGGCCCGTACCGAGGAGCGGATCGGCGTCCAAGCGGACCGGCGTCCGCCCCCGGCCCCACGGCCGGGGGC
>NZ_JBEXWB010000284.1:0-8465 GCF_040629645.1 Streptomyces sp. NPDC005899
CCGGCACCGTGCCGGCGGCGGGCCTGCGCCCGAGGCGTCCCTCCGAGCATCCCCCGCGGGTGCCCGCGCCGGCACTCAGCCGTAGACGGGACCCGTGTACTTCTCGCCGGGGCCCTGGCCCGGCTCGTCCGGCACCAGTGAGGCCTCGCGGAACGCCAGCTGGAGCGACTTCAGTCCGTCGCGCAGGGGTGAGGCGTGGAACGTGCTGATCTCCGTGGCGCTCGCGTCGAGCAGTCCGGCCAGCGCCTGGACCAGCTTGCGGGCCTCGTCCAGGTCCTTGTGCTGCTCGCCCTCCTCGGTCAGGCCGAGCTTCACGGCGGCCGCGCTCATCAGGTTGACCGCGACGGTCACGATCACCTCGACCGCGGGGACCTCCGCGATGTCGCGGGCCATGTCGTCGAAGCCGGGGGTGTCGGTGCCGGGAGGGGTCGTGTCGCTCATGCCCACACGATAAGGCCAGGCCGCACGCGCCCTTCCGCCGGGAGCGGGGTGCGGACACGGGATTAGCGCACGCGCGGGCGGGCTGCTAACCTTGTGTAACGACCGGCCGGGTACCTATGTGCTCGGCCCACAAGTGGAGGCTCCGATCTCCCACCTGACCGTCCCCAGGGACGGCGGGTCACCGGTCAGGCGGCGACCATCGTTCCGTACGGACGATGGGCCCGCCCGATGCGCCCCGCGGTTGCACGCGACGGTGTTCCGGTATTTCCAGGAGCCCCGCCTGTGTCCCGTCCGGGGCATTTTCTGTCTTCCGGCTCGGTTGGTCTCTACACAAACAGACGTTACGCGGCTGTCCGCCAGGCGGTCGCGTGGTGCTACCGAGGAGGATCCATCAGCGCCGAGCCCCGCATCAACGACCGGATTCGCGTTCCCGAGGTGCGACTTGTCGGTCCCAGCGGCGAGCAGGTCGGGATTGTTCCGCTTGCCAAGGCCCTTGAGCTCGCACAGGAGTACGACCTCGACCTGGTCGAGGTGGCGGCGACAGCCCGTCCCCCCGTGTGCAAGCTCATGGACTACGGGAAGTTCAAGTACGAGTCGGCCATGAAGGCCCGTGAGGCGCGCAAGAACCAGGCGCACACGGTCATCAAGGAAATGAAGCTCCGGCCGAAGATCGACCCGCACGACTACGACACCAAGAAGGGTCACGTCGTCCGGTTCCTCAAGCAGGGGGACAAGGTCAAGATCACGATCATGTTCCGCGGTCGTGAGCAGTCCCGCCCCGAGTTGGGCTTCCGGCTGCTCCAGCGTCTCGCTTCGGATGTCGAGGACCTCGGCTTCATCGAGTCCAACCCGAAGCAGGACGGCCGGAACATGATCATGGTTCTCGGCCCGCACAAGAAGAAGACCGAAGCCATGGCCGAAGCCCGCGAGGCCCAGGCCGCCCGCAAGGCGGAGCGTCAGGGTCCCTCCCTCGACGCCGAGTCCGGCGAGGACACCGCCCAGGCTCCGGCCGAGGCGGCCGAGGCTCCGGCCGAGACACCTTCCGAGGCGTGACCTCCGGGGGCTGCCATCCAGGCGCCCCCGGGTCCCTCGGGAACCACCCAAAGATCTGACGCCCCTGCAGTCCGGTGCCCGCACCGTGAGGGGCGCCACTGACGAGGAGATAACGGCGCGATGCCGAAGAACAAGACGCACAGCGGTGCCAGCAAGCGCTTCAAGATCACTGGATCCGGCAAGGTGCTGCGCGAGAAGGCCGGCAAGCGCCACCTGCTCGAGCACAAGTCGTCCAAGAAGACCCGCTCGCTGACCGGCACGACCGTCGTGGCTCCGGCCGACGCCAAGAAGATCAAGAAGCTTCTCGGCAAGTGAGGACGCCGCCTCCGGTGACACCGGGGGCGCGCCCTCGACCAGGCCGGGACCAATTCGTTTCCGGGTCGTGTGAGTCCGACCGCGACCCCGCTGCAAGGAGTTAAAAGTGGCACGCGTCAAGCGGGCAGTAAACGCCCACAAGAAGCGCCGGGCGATCCTCGAGGCCGCCAGCGGTTACCGCGGTCAGCGCTCGCGCCTGTACCGCAAGGCCAAGGAGCAGGTCACCCACTCCCTGGTCTACAACTACAACGACCGCAAGAAGCGCAAGGGCGACTTCCGTCAGCTCTGGATCCAGCGCATCAACGCCGCTGCCCGCCAGAACGGCATGACGTACAACCGCCTCATCCAGGGTCTGAAGGCCGCCAACATCGAGGTGGACCGCAAGATCCTGGCCGAGCTCGCGGTCAACGACGCCAACGCGTTCGCCGCGCTCGTCGAGGTCGCCCAGAAGGCCCTCCCGAGCGACGTCAACGCCCCGAAGGCCGCCTGACCCAGGCAGCACTCCGGACGTTTCCAGCGTTTCGAGCCGGACCCGCAGGCGCGCGCCGTCTGCGGGTCCGGTGCGTTGCGCGACGTGCCGCGTACCCGCGTAGTCAGCGGTACGCGGATCAACGTACGCAGAGAAGCAGAGTTAGGCAGAGAGGCTCGCCGCCGACCATGGGCACCCCCGAACTGATCTCCGCGCGGTCTCCGCGCGTCGCCGCCGCGCGCCGGCTGGCGCGGCGCAACTTCCGCGGCAAGGAGCGCAGCTTCATCGCCGAGGGCCCGCAGGCCGTCCGGGAGGCCGCGGGGCACCGGGGCGGCGACGCGCGGCCCACGCTCACCGAACTCTTCGCCACCGTCGAGGCGGCCGAGCGGTACGCCGCCATCGTCGACGCGGCCCGGGACGCGGGCGCCCGCGTCCACCTCGCCGACGCCGACGTCCTGGCCGAGGTCTCGCAGACCGTCACCCCGCAGGGCCTCATCGGCGTGTGCCGCTTCCTGGACTCGCCCTTCGAGGACATCCTCGCGGCGAAGCCGGCACTGGTCGCCGTCCTCGCCCACGTGCGCGACCCCGGGAACGCCGGGACGGTGCTGCGCTGCGCCGACGCCGCGGGGGCGGACGCCGTCGTGCTCACCGACGCGTCCGTCGACCTCTACAACCCCAAGTCGGTCCGGGCCTCCGCCGGCTCGCTCTTCCACCTCCCGGTGGCCGTCGGGGTACCCGTCGAGCAGGCCGTCCGGGGACTGCGCGGCGCCGGGGTGCGCATCCTGGCGGCGGACGGCGCGGGCGAGGACGACCTCGACGACGAGCTCGACGCGGGCACCATGGGCGGGCCCACGGCCTGGGTGTTCGGCAACGAGGCCTGGGGCCTGCCGGAGGAGACGCGGGCGCTGGCCGACGCCGTGGTCCGGGTCCCGATCCACGGCAAGGCGGAGAGCCTCAATCTCGCCACCGCCGCCGCGGTCTGCCTCTACGCCTCCGCCCGGGCCCAGCGCCCGCGGCACACGGGCTGATCCGGCTCCGAAGGGCGGTCCCACCGACCGATACAGGCCACACCGGCCGGGGCACGCCCGCAGGGTGTCGCCGGCCGTCCGGCGCCTAGTAGGGTGGCGGGCTCGGGGGGCCCACTGCACCGGTTCGAGAGGTGGGGTACGGGATTATGGCTGTCGGCATGAGCACGCCGCGTCACACACACACGGCGGCCGTCCGCGCCACCGGCGACGCGGACGGCGAGGCCCGGGTGCCCGCCGACGCGGCGATGGACATCGGCCCGGACGAACTGCCCGACGGGCTCGTCGTCGCGGACGAGCACGGCCGGGTCATCTGCTTCAACGCGGCCGCCGCGCGGATCACCGCCACGCCGCGCGCCGCCGCCCTCGGACGCCCCCTGGACCACGCGCTGCCCCTGGAGGACCTCAAGGGCCGGCGCTGGTGGGCCCTGACCGATCCGTACGGAGGGCTCGCCACCCGCGTCGGACAGCCCGAGCGCAACCTGCTCCTGCCGGGCGGCCGTGAGGTGCTCGTGTCGGCGCGGTACGTGCGCGAGACCCCGACCGGGCCGGTCCGCCGGCTCGTCGTCTCCCTGCGCGGCACCGAGGCCCGCCGGCGCACCGAGCGGAGCCACGCCGAGCTCATCGCCACCGTCGCCCACGAGCTGCGCTCCCCGCTGACCTCGGTGAAGGGCTTCACGGCGACGCTGCTGGCGAAGTGGGAGCGGTTCACCGACGACCAGAAGCGGCTCATGCTGGAGACCGTCGACGCCGACGCCAACCGCGTCAACCGGCTGATCGCCGAACTGCTCGACATCTCCCGCATCGACTCGGGCCGCCTGGAGCTGCGCCGCCAGCCCGTCGACGTCTCCGCCGCGGTCGGACGCCACGTCCAGGCGCTGATCGCCGCAGGCCAGGCCCCGGGCCGTTTCTTCGTGCGGACCCGGCAGCCGCTGCCCGAACTCTGGGCGGACCCGGACAAGGTCGACCAGGTCCTGGGGAACCTCCTGGAAAACGCGGTGCGCCACGGCGAGGGAACCGTCACCATCGAGATCGGCCCCGCGCCCGCACCGGGCGAGCAGGGCGAGAACGGAACGGCGGTCACCGTGAGCGACGAGGGTCCCGGCATCCCCGAGGAGTCGATGAGCCGTGTCTTCACCCGCTTCTGGCGGGGCAGCAAGCGCGGCGGAACCGGCCTCGGCCTGTACATCGTCAAGGGCATCGTCGAGGCCCACGGCGGCACGATCACCGTCGACCGGGGACCCGGCGGCGGCGCGGAGTTCCGTTTCGTCCTGCCCGTGAGCATGCCGGCCTACATGAAATAAGGGGTTTCGCGCAGCGAAATCGGACGGGGCGGCGGTGGGCGACGGGAGGGTCCGGGCGCCCACGGGCCCCTTCGCCTCCCGGCGGCCCGTAGACTCGGCTTTTGGCACCTTTGCGTCCTCAGTCGTCCAGCCAGGGTCGCCACCAGCCAATCGGAAGCACGGGAAGAGATGTCGGCACCGAACAAGTCGTACGACCCAGTCGAGGTCGAGGCACTGAAACCGGAAGAGATCGAGCGCATGCGGGACGAGGCGTTCGCCGCCTTCGCCGCCGCCGGCGACCTCGACGCGCTCGCCCAGGCGAAGACCGCGCACACCGGTGGCACCTCGCCCCTGTCGCTCGCCAACCGCGAGATCGGCGCCCTGCCGCCGCAGGCCAAGGCCGAGGCGGGCAAGCGCGTGGGCCAGGCCCGCGGGGCCGTCTCCAAGGCGCTGGCCGCCCGCCAGGCCGAGCTGGAGGCCGAGCGTGACGCCCGGGTGCTGGTCGAGGAGGCGGTGGACGTCACCCTGCCCTACGACCGCACCCCGGCCGGCGCGCGCCACCCCCTGACGACGATCATGGAGCGCGTCGCCGACGTCTTCGTCGCCATGGGCTACGAGATCGCGGAAGGCCCCGAGGTCGAGGCGGAGTGGTTCAACTTCGACGCCCTGAACTTCGTGCCCGACCACCCGGCGCGCCAGATGCAGGACACCTTCTTCGTCCAGGGCGCCGACGGTGCCAAGGGCGACGAGTCCGGTGTCGTCCTGCGCACGCACACCTCGCCCGTCCAGGCGCGCTCGCTGCTCAGCCGCAAGCCCCCCGTCTACGTGGTCTGCCCCGGCCGGGTCTACCGCACCGACGAGCTCGACGCGACGCACACCCCGGTCTTCCACCAGATCGAGCTGCTCGCCGTCGACGAGGGCCTCACCATGGCCGACCTCAAGGGCACCCTGGACCACATGGTGCAGGCGCTCTTCGGCCCGGACATGAAGACCCGGCTGCGGCCGAACTTCTTCCCGTTCACCGAGCCGTCCGCCGAGATGGACATGGTCTGCTACGTCTGCCGCGGCGAGTCCGTCGGCAACCCGGACCGCCCTTGCCGCACCTGTGGCAGCGAGGGCTGGATCGAGCTCGGCGGCTGCGGCATGGTCAACCCCAAGGTGCTCACGGCCTGCGGCGTCGACCCGGAGAGGTACAGCGGGTTCGCCTTCGGGTTCGGCATCGAGCGGATGCTGATGTTCCGCCACAACGTAGAGGACATGCGAGACATGGTCGAGGGTGACGTCCGGTTCACCCGGCCGTTCGGGATGGAGATCTGATGCGCGTCCCGCTTTCCTGGCTGCGGGAATACGTCGACCTGCCGGCGACGGAGACCGGCCGCGACGTACAGGCCAAGCTGGTCACCGTCGGCCTCGAGGTCGAGACCGTCGAGCAGATCGGGGCCGGCCTCAAGGGCCCCCTGGTCGTCGGGCAGGTCCTGACCATCGAGGAGCTGGAGGGCTTCAAGAAGCCCATCCGCTTCTGCACCGTCGACGTCGGCGCGGCCAACGGCACCGGTGAGCCGCAGGAGATCGTCTGCGGCGCCCGGAACTTCTCCGTGGGCGACAAGGTCGTCGTCGTCCTCCCCGGCGCCGTACTGCCCGGCGACTTCGCGATCGCCGCGCGCAAGACGTACGGCAGGACCTCGCACGGCATGATCTGCTCCACCGACGAACTCGGCATGGGCGACGACGGCACGCACGGCATCATCGTGCTGCCGCCGGAGTACGAGCCCGGCACCGACGCGATCGAGCTGCTCGAGCTCGTCGACGAGGTCCTCGACATCGCGGTCACTCCGGACCGCGGCTACTGCCTCTCGATGCGCGGGGTCGCCCGCGAGACCGCCATCGCGTACGGCCTGCCGCTGCGCGACCCGGCGCTTCTGGACGTGCCCGCGCCCAACGCGTACGGCTACCCCGTCAAGGTGTCCGACCCGATCGGCTGCGGCAGGTTCACCGCCCGCACCGTCACCGGCCTGCAGCCCGAGGCGCGTTCCCCGATCTGGATGCAGCGCAGGCTGCAGAAGGCCGGGATGCGCCCGATCTCGCTCGCCGTGGACATCACCAACTACGTGATGCTCGAGCTCGGCCAGCCGCTGCACGCCTACGACCGCACCCGCGTCGAGGGCCCGATCGGGGTGCGCCGCGCCCAGCAGGGCGAGAAGCTCACCACGCTCGACGGTGCCGTGCGCGTCCTGGACGCCGCCGACCTCGTCATCACCGACGACCGCGGGCCGATCGGGCTCGCCGGCGTCATGGGCGGGGCCGACACGGAGATCGCCGACGTGGCGGCCGGGACGGCCGGCACCACCGAGGTCGTCATCGAGGCCGCGCACTTCGACGCGATCTCGATCGCCCGGACCGCGCGCCGCCACAAGCTGTCCTCCGAGGCGTCCAAGCGCTTCGAGCGCGGCGTCGACCCGCAGGCGACGGCCGCCGCCGCGCAGCGCACGGTCGACCTGCTGGTCCTGCTGGCGGGCGGCACCGCCGAGGCCGGGGTCACGGAGATCACCGCCCCGTCCGCCCCGCGCACCATCGCGATGCCCGCCGACCACCCCGACCGGGTGGCCGGGGTCGAGTACGGCCGCGAGACCGTCGTGCGCCGCCTCCAGGAGGTCGGCTGCGACGTCTACGGGCAGGACGAGCTGATCGTCACCGTGCCGTCCTGGCGTCCCGACCTCGCCGAGCCGAACGACCTGGCCGAAGAGGTCATCCGGCTGGAGGGCTACGAGAACCTCCCGTCCACCCTGCCGACACCGCCGTCCGGCCGCGGGCTCACCGAAGGGCAGCGGCTGCACCGCCGCATCGGCCGGGCCCTCGCGGGCGCCGGGTACGTCGAGGCGCTGAGCTACCCCTTCATCGGCGAGGCCGTCCTCGACCAGCTCGGCCTGGAGAAGGACGACCCCCGCCGCCGTACGGTCGGTCTCGTCAACCCGCTGTCCGACGAGGAGCCCTCGCTGCGCACCACGCTGCTGCCGGGCCTGCTCGGCGCGTTGCGGCGCAACGACGGCCGGGGCAGCCACGACCTGGCGCTCTTCGAGACCGGTCTGGTCTTCAGGCCGTCCGGTCACGAGACGAAGGCCCTCCGGCTTCCCGTGGACCGCCGTCCCACCGACGAGGAGATCGCCGGACTGGACGCGGCGCTCCCGCACCAGCCCCGCCGCGCCGCCGTCGTCCTCGCCGGCGCCCGTGAGCAGGCCGGCTGGTGGGGCAAGGGCCGCCCCGCCGACTGGGCGGACTCCGTCGAGGCGGCCCGCACGATCGCCCGCGAGGCGGGTGTCGAGCTGACCGTGCGCGCCGACCGGCACGCGCCCTGGCACCCGGGCCGCTGCGCGGCGCTCCACGTCACCGTCGACGGCCAGGAGGTCCTGTTCGGACACGCGGGCGAGTTGCACCCGCGCGTCATCAAGGCGCTCCACCTGCCCGAGCGGACCTGCGCCATGGAGGTCGAGCTGGACGTCCTGGAGCGGGCCGTCGACGGGGCGCTCCAGGCCCCGCGGATCTCCACCTTCCCGGTGGCGACCCAGGACGTCGCGCTCGTCGTCGACGCGGACGTGCCCGCCGCCACGGTGGAGAAGGCGCTGCGCGAGGGCGCCGGCGGCCTCCTCGAGTCGCTGCGGCTGTTCGACGTCTTCACCGGTGAGCAGATCGGCGAGGACAGGAAGTCCCTGGCGTACGCGCTGCGCTTCCGCGCGGCCGACCGCACGCTGACGGTCGAGGAGGCCACCGCGGCCCGCGACGCCGCGGTGGCGCTGGCCGCCGAGCGCACCGGCGCGGTGCTGCGCGGCGCGTAGGGTCCCCGCGTCCGGGCCCCCGGGCTCCCGGGGCTTCCTTGACCGCGGC
>NZ_JBEXWB010000285.1:0-8442 GCF_040629645.1 Streptomyces sp. NPDC005899
CGGTGACCGGTGTCACCGGGCCCCGCGCCGCTTTTTGCTACCGTGGTGGTGCCCCGACGAGACGCGCCGTACCGGGTTTCCGCAAAGACGACGCACCCGTGTTGTTCGTGTGTTCCGTCGTGGAGGTGCCGTCGTGGCGTGGGTTCTGCTGTTGGTCGCCGGTCTGCTGGAAGTGGCCTGGTCGATCGGGATGAAGTACACCGAGGGGTTCACCCGGCTGTGGCCGAGTGTGTTCACGGGGCTCGGGATCGTGGCCAGCATGGTGCTGCTGTCGCAGGCGGCGAAGTCGTTGCCGATCGGTACGGCGTACGGGGTGTGGGTCGGGATCGGTGCGGCGGGCGCCGCTGTGCTGGGCATGGTGGTGCTGGGCGAGCCGGTGACGGCGGCCCGGATCTTCTTCGTCTGCCTGCTGCTGGTGGCCGTGGTGGGGCTGAAGGCGACGTCCGGTCACTGACGGTTCCGCTCGGCCCCCTCAGCGGCGGGTCGTGCCGGCGCTCGGCGCGGACGCCGCCTCCCTGCCCCCGGGTGCGGAGGCGGCGTCGGTCGCGGGGCGCGGAGGGGTCGCGGGGGCCGTGGTGGCGGCCTTCCGGCCCTTCGGGTGCGGGGTGGCCGGTGCTCCGCCGGGCGGGGTGGCGGCCGGGTCGTCGCCCGACGGTGCCTCGGTGGGCCCGGTTCCGCGGTCGGTGGACCGCCGCCCCGAGGGGGAGTCCGTGTCGCCGCCTTCGGCCTCCTCGGTGTCGCCGGGGGCCTTCGAGGAACCGGACTCCTCCGGGTCCGGCTCCTCCGGGCCCTCGTCGGCCTCGAGTTCGAAGTCCCGCACCCGGCTGCCCTCCAGTGCCGCGCGGGTGTAGGCGCCCCAGGTCTGGGCCGGGGCGCCGCCGCCGTTCATCCGGGCGAGTCCGAGGGCCCCGTAGAGCGGCTTCTGGACGCCGGTACCGGGGTCCTGGCCCATGACGGCGATGACGGTGGCGAGCTCGGGCGTGTAGCCGGCGAACCAGGCCGCGCGGTCCTCCTCGGCGGTGCCCGTCTTGCCGGCCGCGGGCCGGCCGGCGGCCCGGGCGGCCGTTCCGGTGCCGCCCTCGACCACGCTGAGCAGGACGGAGGTGGTGGTGTCGGCGGCTTCCCGGCTGATGGCCTGGCGGGTGGTGCGGGCGGGGAGTTCGAGGTCGGTGCCGTTCTTGGTGATCCTCGCGACGAGCGTGTGGGGGCGTTGCCTGCCGTGGTCGGCGAGCGTGGCGTAGGCGGACGCCATGTCGACGACGCTGGCGGTGGCGGGGCCGAGGGCGATCGAGGGGGTGGCGGTCAGGTCAGGGGTGTCCCGTGGGATGCCGAGGGCCACCGCGGTGTCCTTGACCTCGTCGGGGCCGACGTCCTGGGCCATCTGGGCGTACACGGCGTTGACGGACTTGTCGGTGGCCTCACGGACGGTGATGGAGCCGTAGTCGACGTCGTCCTCGTTGGCCGGGGAGTAGCCGGTGGAGCCGGTGGAGCTCTGGACGGTGCGTTCGTTGGTGCCGTCGTAACGGGTGTTGGGGGTGATGGCGCGGCCCGCCTGGGTGGTGGAGCCGTTGGCCAGGGCGGCGGCGAGGACGAACGGCTTGAAGGTGGAGCCGACCTGGTAGTCGCGCCGGGTGGCGTTGTTGACGTACTGCCTGGTGTAGTCGACGCCGCCGTACAGGGCGACGACGTGGCCGGTGGCGGGGTCGACGGAGGCGCCGCCGGCGCGGACGTTGCGGTCGGCCTCGCGGTCCTCGCTGGTCTTGGAGAGGACGTTGTCCTTGACGGCTTCGACCAGGGCGTCCTGTTTGTCCTTCTGGAGGGTGGTGGTGATGCGGTAGCCGCCGGTGGCCAGGGTCTTCGCGTCGAGGATTTTGTGGCCGGCGAGGTAGGCCTCGACGGCGCGCACGATGTAACCGCGCTGGCCGGAGAGGGCGGTGGCGGGCTTGGCCTCGTCGGGGGTGGGGAAGGCCATGGCCCGGCGCGCGGAGCGGGTGAGCCAGTCCTGCTTGACCATGCCGTCCAGGACGTAGTCCCAGCGGGCGAGGGCGGCCTTCCTGTTCTCCGGGTGGGAGACGACGTCGTAGCTGCTGGGGGAGTTGAGGAGCGAGGCGAGGTAGGCGCCTTCGCCGGCGTCCAGGTCCTCGACGTCCTTGCCGTAGTAGGCGTGGGCGGCGGCCTGGATGCCGTAGGCGTTGCGGCCGAAGTAGCTGGTGTTCAGGTAGCCCTCGAGGATGTCGTCCTTGCTCTGTTCGCGGTCGAGCTTGACGGAGATGAAGAACTCCTTGGCCTTGCGGACGAGGGTCTGCTCCTGGCCGAGGTAGTAGTTCTTCACGTACTGCTGGGTGATGGTGGAACCGCCCTGGCGTCCCTTGCCGGTGAGGGTGTTCCAGCCGGCGCGGACGGTGGCCTTGAGGTCGATGGCGTCCTCGGAGTAGAAGTCGCGGTCCTCGGCGGCGAGGACCGCGTGCTGGACGGTGCGGGGGATGCGCCTCAGCGGGATCTTCTCGCGGTTGATCTCGCCGTCGCGGGCGATGACGCTCTTCCCGTCCGCGTACACGTAGACGTTGGCCTGCGCGGTGGCGGCGGCGTTGGCGGCGGGGATGTCGATGAGCTGGTATCCGGCGACGAATCCGCCGACGAGGAGCAGGGCCAGGAGGAGGACGCCGCCGAGGACCATCCGCCAGGTGGGTACCGCCCGGCGCCAGCCGGTGCGCTTGGGGCGTTTCGTGCGCCCCTTCTTCGTCGGCGCGCCCTCCTCGCCCGGAGGTTCGGGGCTGGGGGGTGCGGCCGAGGCGTCCCGGGGCGTCCAGCCCTCGGGGCCCTGCTGACCAGGGTCCGAGCTGTGCTGCGGTGGCTCGTGGCTCATGACGGTGGAGACTCCTCGACGCCGGATGATTTTCCCATACTGCACTTTTCGGGCGGCTATCCCCTGGATCCGATGCGGAAATCGGGTCGCGGCGGCCGTCCGGCATGGGCTAGGTTCCTTCGCTTTGGTCCTGCGAGCGCTTCGCTTCCACGAGTGGACCGGCGGGCGGGCCGGTACGCGGTGGTCGCGTGCGGCCGGGTGGCGCGGTTCCGGCGTGGCCGGGGAGGGAGGGGGGGCCGGTGCGGCTCTATGCGGTGGTGGCGGCCGGCGGGTTCCGGCGGTACGCCACGTACCGGGTGGCGACGGCGGCGGGGGTGTTCACGAACACCGTCTTCGGATTCGTGATGGCGTACACCTACACGGCCCTGTGGGCGGAGCGTCCGCGGCTCGGCGGCTACGACACGTCGCAGGCGCTGACGTACGTGTGGCTGGGCCAGGCGCTGCTGATGACCTGCGCCATGATGGGCGGCGGTTTCGAGGACGAGCTCATGGAGCGGATCCGCACGGGGGACATCGCGGTCGACCTGTACCGGCCGGCGGACCTTCAGCTGTGGTGGATGGCCGGGGATCTCGGCCGGGCCGCCTTCCACCTGCTGGGGCGTGGCGTCGTGCCGATGGCGCTGGGGGCGCTGGCCTTCGACCTCGCGCTGCCGGCCTCGCCGTGGCGGTGGCTGGCCTTCCTCGTGTCGGTCGCCCTGGGCGTGCTGGTGAGTTTCGCGGTGCGCTTCCTCGTCGCGCTGTCGGCGTTCTGGCTGATGGACGGGGCGGGTGCGATGCAGATGGCGTGGCTGGCCGGGCTGTTCTTCTCGGGGATGCTGCTGCCGCTCAACCTCTTCCCGGGGGCGCTGGGCGAGGTGGCGCGGGCCCTGCCGTGGTCCTCGCTCCTGCAGGTGCCGGCCGACGTGTTCCTCGGCAGGCACGCGGGGTGGGACCTGGTGTGGGCGTACGCCTTCCAGGCCGGGTGGGCCGTGGTGCTGCTGCTGGCGGGACGGCTGCTCCAGTCGGTGGCGACCAGGAGGGTGGTGGTCCAGGGTGGCTGAGATCGATGCCGTGCGGGTGGGCGACGCGGGGCGGGCGGGGCCGTGGCCGGAGGAGGTCGCGTTCTCCGACCGGTCACGACTGGTGGAGGGGGTGCGGGCGTACGGGCTCATCGTCGCGATGTGGCTGCGGTCGACGCTGGCCTACCGGGCGTCGTTCGTGATGACGACGCTCGGGAACTTCGTCGCGACCGCGTTCGACTTCGTCGCGATCATGTTGATGTTCACGCACGTCGACATGCTGGGCGGCTTCACGCTGCCGGAGATCGCGCTGCTGTACGGGGCCTCGGCGACCGCCTTCGGGCTGTCGGACCTGGTGCTGGGGTCGATGGACCGGCTGGGCCGGCGGGTGCGGGACGGGACGTTGGACACGTTGCTGGTACGGCCGGTCCCGGTGCTGGCGCAGGTGGCGGCGGACCGGTTCGCGCTGCGCAGGCTGGGCCGGGTCACGCAGGGGCTGCTGGTGCTCGGTTACGCACTGGTGTCGCTGGAGGTGGAGTGGACGCCGCTGAAGGTGGTGATGCTGCCGCTGATGGTGCTGAGCGGGGCGGCGATCTTCGGGGCGGTGTTCGTGGCGGGGGCCGCGTTCCAGTTCTTCGCGCAGGACGCCTCGGAGGTGCAGAACGCCTTCACGTACGGCGGCACGACGCTGTTGCAGTACCCGCCGTCGGTCTTCGCGAAGGACCTGGTGCGCGGGGTGACGTTCGTGGTGCCGCTGGCGTTCGTGAGCTGGTTGCCGGCGCTCTACGTGCTCGGCCGGGACTACCCGTTGGGGCTGCCCGGGTGGGTGGCGTTCCTGCCGCCGCTGGTGGCCGGGGTGTCCTGGGTGCTCGCGGGTCTGGCGTGGCGGGTGGGGCTGCGGGCGTACCGCAGCACGGGAAGCTGAGGAGTGGTCATGGGAGACGCGGACTTCATCGAGCTGGACGGGGTCGAGAAGGTCTTCGACGTGCGGCGCAGGGCGGGTTTCCTGCGTAGGGAGCGGCACGAGGTGCGTGCCGTGGACGGCATCAGCTTCCGGGTGCCGCGCGGCGAGATGGTCGGGTACATCGGGCCGAACGGGGCCGGCAAGTCGACGACGATCAAGATGCTGACGGGCATCCTCACCCCGAGCGGCGGCCGGCTGCGGGTGGCGGGCATCGACCCCTCCCGGGAGCGCACGAAGCTGGCGCACCGGATCGGGGTGGTGTTCGGGCAGCGGACGACGCTGTGGTGGGACCTTCCCCTGCGTGACTCCTACCGGCTGATGCACCGGATGTACCGGATCCCGGACCGCCGCTTCCGGCAGAACATGGACCGGTGCGTCGAACTCCTGGATCTGGGGGCCTTGCTGGAGACACCGGTGCGGCAGCTGTCCCTGGGGCAGCGGATGCGGGGTGACATCGCGGCGGCGCTGCTGCACGACCCGGAGGTGCTGTACCTGGACGAGCCGACGATCGGTCTCGACGTGGTGTCCAAGGCGAGGGTGCGGGAGTTCCTGCGGGAGCTGAACGCCGAGCGGTCCACGACGGTGCTGCTGACCACGCACGACCTCACCGACATCGAGCAGTTGTGCCGGCGGGTGATGGTGATCGACCACGGCCGCCTGGTGTACGACGGCGGGCTCGCCGGGCTGCACGAGGTGGGGGAGAGCGAGCGCACGCTGGTGGTGGACCTGGCGCGGGAACTGCCGCCGATCGACCTGGTGGCGGAGCCCTCGGTGCGGGTGGTGAAGGTGGAGGGGCCGCGGCAGTGGCTGGCGTTCCCGGCGTCGGAGCCGGCCGCGGGACTGGTCGCGCGGATCGCGGCGGACTACCCGCTGGTCGACCTGTCGGTGCGGGAGCCGGACATCGAGGCGGTGATCGCGAGGATGTACGCGGCCGCGCCGGTCCCGGACTGACCGCCGGGACGGTATCCCGGGCCCTCGCCCGCCGGTCGCCGCGCAGGTGGCCGGGGGTTCTTCCGGCACGGTGGCCGGCGTCTGGCCCGTGGCCGGTGCGCGCCCGGGGGCCCACGGCTCGGCGTCGGTGTCCCGGCGGCGGCGGGTTGATCCGGCCGGACCCATGGGCCCGGCCCGCGACCGCTCTATAGGGTGCGCGGTATGACAAGCGAGAACCCGGACATGCGTGCCTCCGACGCCGAACGTGAGCGGGTCGCCGAGACCCTGCGGGAGGCCGTGGCCGAGGGCCGGTTGCAGATGGACGAGTTCGAGCAGAGGCTCGACGCCACGTACAGGGCCCGTACGCACGGTGAGTTGGTGCCGCTCGTCAGCGATCTCCCGGTGCCGGGTGGGTTCGTGCCGCCGGTGGCCGGCGTGGTGGCCGAGCGCGCGGGTGCCTCCGCCGGCTGGGCCGCGCGGATCGGTGGTCCCGCCACCTCGTCGGGGGCGTTCGCGTTCTGGGGCGGTTTCAGGCGCGGGGGCCGCTGGACCGTGGGCCGGGTGTTCACCGCGTTCGCGATGTGGGGCGGTGGCGAGATCGATCTGCGTGAAGCGCGTTTCGAGGATCGCGAGGTCGTGGTCCGCTGCTTCGCGATCATGGGCGGGATCCAGGTGAAGGTCCCGCCGAACGTGCACCTGCACGTCAACGGCATCGGCGTCATGGGCGGCTTCGACGAGCAGACGAAGGACGCGGGCGAGCCCGATCCGGACGCCCCGCGGGTGCGGGTCACCGGCTTCGCCCTGATGGGCGGGGTGGGCGTGGACCGCAAGTGGACCAAGGCGCAGCGGCAGCGGCTCAGGGAGGCCGGGCGGGCGGAGCGGTCGCGGCTCGACGAGCCGGGCACCGGGAGCGGGCGCAAGGAGCTCGGCTGAACGGGCGGGTGCGTGGCGGTGCGGTGCGCCGGGGCCACCGGAGCGCCGGCCCACCCGCCCGGCCGTCCCGCCGTGGGCGGCTACCGGCCGCACCGCCGGCCGGCGACGCGCCACGCCGCCCCGCGTGCGCCCGGATGCCGGCCGTCGGGCGGCTGCCGGGGCCGACTGCCGTCCGGGTTGCCGGCCGGGGTCAGAAGGCGTCGCTCTTGGGGGTCCCGTCCACCGCGTGGAGGTCGATGGCCCGGCCCATGGCGCGGTAGCCGGCGTCGTTGAAGTGCAGGCGGTCGCCCGAGCCGTACTCCGGCAGGATCCGGTTGGGCGCGTAGGGGTCGCGGACGGCCCGGTCGAAGTCGATGAAGGCGTCGAAGATCCGTCCGGAGCGGATCTCCTCGTTGACGGCCAGGCGCACGCGGTTCCGTTCGGGTGTCCAGGTGGGGTAGCCCTGGAAGGGGGTCAGCGTCGCTCCCACGACCCGCATGCCCTGGGCGTGTGCGCGCTCGGTCAGGGCCCGGAGCCCGGCCGTGATGCGCCGGGGGTCCCGCTCCTGGGGGTACTGCTGCACGTCGTTGACGCCCAGGGCGATGATCACGGTCTTCGCCCCGGTGACGGACAGGACGTCGCGTGTGAAGCGGTGGGCTGCGCTCTGCCCGCCGGTGTTCCGCACGCCGCCGGTGACGAGCGGGCTGTCGAGCAGGAGGCGGTTGCCCGCGATGCCCTGGTTGGCGATTCCGTACGCGTGGCGGAGGCGGTCGGAGAGGACGTCCGTCCAGCGGCTGTCGGTGTCGGTGGTGGAACCGCTGCCCGCCGTCAGGGAGTCGCCGATCACGACGATCGCCCCGGGCGACGTGTCGTCGCGCACGTCGACGGCCGTCAGGTAGCGCCACCGGGTGGTGCTCCAGGTGCCGTCGCCGTCGGCGAGGTACGAGGTCTGGTGGGAGTTCGGGTGCTGGGTGACCGGCCCGGAGGCGTACGGGGTGCGGAAGGAGACCTCCAGGTCGGCATCGGGTGCGACGGGCACGACGACCGGATCGCTGACGACCTGTCCGCCCGCGGCGACGGAGACGGTGAGCCGGCCCTGGAAGGTCACCTGACGGGTGTTCACGGTGGCCTGGTCGACGACGAGCGGGACGGTGCCGAAGAGGTTGGACAGGGTGATCCGGGCGGCGTCACCGCCGACACTGGTGTGCACGATGTTGCGGATGGTGCGGCCGGGGTAGCCCCGCGGGGAGCCCGGCTCCGCGCTGACGGGGGCTCCGGTCCAGGTGGCGACCCAGGTGCCGGTGGAGTTGGCCGGCGCGGCGGGGCCGTGCGCCGCCGTGCGGGACGTGGGCCCGCCGTGCGGTGCCTGCCGCCCGCCGGCGATCAGCGACGTACCGGACGCGATGGCGGCGGCGAGCGCGGCGGTGCCGGCGACGAGGGCGATGAGCAGGGCATACCCCTGGCGCCTGGGCATCTGCGGTGTTTCTCCTCGGGAAGTTCGGCCCGGTGTCCGGGGTGCTCTCATGATGCGACAGGCCCCGGGGAACTCGACGTGCGGCCCGGGAGTAGGTGAGGTAGGGACAATGCGTACGGCACGGGGTGACGCGTACGCGGACGGGTGGAGCGGATGGAACAGGACGCGGGACAGGGAACGGCATCCGGGCCGAAGGGCCGTGGCTCCGGCCGGCCGGCCGCCCCCCCCGGCGCCCGGGGCGCCCCCCGCGGCCCGGCGGGGGGGGGGCGGCGGGGGGGGGGCGGTGCGGAGAGGCCAC
>NZ_JBEXWB010000286.1:0-8402 GCF_040629645.1 Streptomyces sp. NPDC005899
GGCCGGCCGGAACGGCGCGGTGGGCGGAAAGCCCCCACGCGCAGGGGCACACGGATGTGCGCCCCGTGTGAAAGGCGCGCTGCCCACCCCTCGTACGCTCCCTGGACGCACCGGTTGGACGGGCGGACGGTGGCCCCACAGAGACGGCCACCCGGTAGCGAGTCCCGCTGCCGGGCCTTGGAGCACCACCGGCCCTGTCGCTCCCACGGCCGCGCACTCAAGGGCTCACGGAAGGGTCCCATCGTGACAGAACGTATCGGCACCACCGGCAGGACGGGCCCGCGTGCCGCGCTCGCGGGTGTGACAGCACTCCTGCTGCTCCTGGCCGGTCTCCTCACCGCCGCAGGGCCGGCCGGCGCACGCGAGAGCGGACTGCTGGACGTGACCTGTACCCCGCCCAGCAGCGCCAACGTCACTTACAACCCGCCGCTGTCCAACACCCCGCAGGTGAGTACCGCCTCACTGAGCTGGCAGTTGGGCCCCTGCGTCTCCACCTCGGTTCCGGGTCTGACGTCGGGCACCCACTCCGCGGTCAACCCGCCCCGTGAACGGACCTGTCTGGAGCTGCTCAACACCGCGGCGGAGACCAGGACGATCACCTGGAACACGGGGGCCACGAGCACCCTGTCACTGAACCGGACCACGACGGTGGCAGGCGCGGTCCTGGTCGTCACCTTCACCGGAACCGTCACCAGCGGCCTGTTCGCCGGTGACACCGTCGTGGCGACACAGACCGGCCCCGCCACCGACATCCTGCTGTGCACCCTCGGACTGGGAACGGTCTCCGGGGTCTATTCGGCCATGGTCGTGGAGATCACCTCCGTGTGATCCCCACGTCGGCCCAGCGCCTTCAGCCCTTGGCACTGTGTCCAGGTGACGAGCGCGTGGCGGGGTGCATGAGGGGGGCGGGAGGGCCTTTCTGTCGGTGTGGACGTCGTGATCCACGCCGAACCGGAAGGCCCTCACCCGTTTCACCATCCCTCGGCCGAGGGATGGTTGCCCCGTCCACGACCTCCCCGGACAGATCGGTCAGGGCAGACGATGGTCCGCGTTCAGCACCGCACCGCGTTCGGGGCGGTACAGGTCGTAGCCGCGCGTGTCGCACTGCAGGCCGCCGACGATGCAGTGGTCGACCAGGGCCTTGAGGGTCCGCTCCTCCCACGCGTTGAAGAAGTCGTAGTGGAAGGAGTAGCCGCGGCCGCTGGCCAGGTGGACCTGGCTCATGTCGCCGTTGACCGGCCACGCCATCTTGAACTCGATCATCGGCAGGGCGACCGGGTGGGAGGCCGGGCACATGTTGTCGTTCGTGCCGGGCTTGACGACCGTGTAGGCCATGTGGTCCTGGTGGTTCGGGGTGTCCAGGTACTTGCCGTCCCAGCAGCTGGGGGCCTGCATGCGCAGGTTGAGCTGGACGTCGGGTCGGTTGGGACAGGTAGCCGGAATGTCGGTGTTGAAGAAGCTGTCACCGCATTCCCAGCCCTCGACGAAGCCCTTGTGCGCGCGGAACTCCTGGGCGGTCTGCATCGGATTGCCGACGACGAACCGTAGCCCCTTGGGGAACGGGCGGACGCTCCGGTAGTCGGTGACGCCGGCCTTGTAGTAGATCACCTGGGGGCCCACGGGCAGGATCTTCTGGTCGCCCTTGTACAGCGAGGGCATCCAGTAGGCGGAGGCGTCCGCGGGCGCCTTGCACGTGGTGTTGCCTCCGTAGAGCGAGCCGGTGGTGCTGGCGGCGTCGGTGGAGGTGTTGCCCATGAACGTGTGGTCGTGGGACTTGCCCGGCTGGCCCGGGTAGACGATCGGGTCGTCGGGGGCGGTGTGGGTCACGGAGCACCCGGCCTGGAACTCGTGGTGGTAGGCCGGGGGCGGGACCGCCTGGGACGGAGTGACGCCGGTGACCTGCGGGACCGCGGGGATGTAGCCGTCGCCGTCTGCGTCGTCGCCCGACACCTGGGTGGAGGCGGCCATCCGGTGTCCGGTGTGGTCGGCGGCCGCGGCGACGGCGGACGGGGCGCCCCCGGTCGAGTCGCTGGCCGAGGCCACGGTGCCGATGCCGAGGACGCCGGCGATGAGCGCCGTGCCCAGGAGGAGTGCGGGGAGTTGCTTCGGACTCGATCTCATGTGGGGATCTCCTGCCCGTGGAGGGCCGCGCGTGCGTGAAGGCGCCACGCGGCCGGTGGGGTGGACCTGTGCGGTAATGCCGAGGTGGCGGAGCCCTTGCGGTGGGCCCCGCCACCCGTCATGGGGTTCGGCCTCGTCAGCTGTAGACGCCGAACTCGTGAAGGGAATAGCCCCACCCGGTGCCCCGGGCCGTCAGCTGGAGGCGGACGTGCCGGGCGGTGGCGGAGACGTCGAGGGTGTCGATGTCTCCGTTACCCGTGGTGGTGGAGTGGACCGTGCGCCAGGTGGTGCCGTTGTCCGAGACCTGCACCTCGTAGGACTTGGCGTAGGCGGGGTCCCAGACGAGCTGCAGCGTGCGGATGGGCTTGGCTGCGCCGAGGTCCACCTGGATCCACTGCGGATCGCTCCAGTCACTGGCCCACCGGGTGGACGGGTTGCCGTCGGTGGCGTTGGCGGCCAGGCACGGGCAGTCACCGTACTGGGCCTGGGCGGAGGAGGCGGTGGTGGGGCGGTTCAGCGCGAGGTTGGTGCCGGTCACCGGCGGGGCGACGACCTTCACGGACTTGGTCTCGATCCCGGCGTTGCCGTGGCCGTCCTCGGCCTGGACGTAGACCTTCCAGACGCCGAGCTTCTCGGGCGCGGTCACGGCGAAGGTGCCGTTGCCCAGGGAGCGGTACTGCGGCGCGATCAGACGCTTGTCGTCGTTCGCGTAGTTCCCGCTGAGGAAGATCTTGGGCGTGACCGGGTCACCGTCGGGGTCGCGGATGTCGGCGTGAACCGTGAACTCGCGGCCGGCCGGGGCCGAGGAGGCGGGAGTGACGGTCATGTTCGAGATGACGGGCGGGGTGTTGTCACCTGCCGTGGATCCGGTGTACGCCTTCTTCACGGCGTAGTACGACAGCCGCTTCAAGCCGTCGGGCAGGAGGTTGAACCAGATTCCCCCGAAGTCGTGCTCGAGGCCGTAGTGGAACAGGGTGGCGCCGAGGGCGACGCCCCGGTGACCGGTGACGCAGCCCCAGGCCTTCGTGTACCCGTCGGCCTTCTGGACGTCGGTCGGCTCGTCAGGGATTCCGTTGACGTCGTCGGGAACTTCCCACTCGCCGGCGGGACCGCCCTCGGTGATGATGTAGGGCTTGTCGTAACCGCCGTCGATCCAGTCCTGGCGCACCTTGCAGAGGTTGCCGTAGGAGTTCATCGAGTACAGGTCGAGGTCGGGGGCGTTGCGCTTGTAGTACGGCCAGGCGCCGGTCCAGGCGTCGGTCGAGGTGACGGGGTGGTCGGGGTCGAGCGAGTGGATCTTCTTCGCGACGTCGTTGACGAAGGAGGTGTAGGCGTTGCGCTGGGCTTCCAGCTCGGTGCCGCTGTAGCAGTTCTGCAGACCGAGGACGGATTCGTTGCCGACGTTCCACATGAGGGTCGCCGGGTGGGACTTGTAGGTGTCGACCCACTTGGCGAACTCGGTGAGCGCGTTGTTCTTGTAGGCGGTGTCCGTCACGTAGTTGACGCAGCCGCCTGCGCCGGGGCCGCCGCCTGGCTGGAGCCAGAAGCCGTTGACGACCTTGAGTCCCTGCGTGGCCGCCGCGTCGAGCAGCGGCTTGGAGGCCGCGTCGGTGCCCCAGGTGCGGACGGTGTTGACGCCCATGGACTTCAGGTCCGGCATGTAGCGGGGGGCGTCGGCCATCGCCGGGCCCCAGGTGAGGCCCTTGACCGTGTACGGCTGTCCGCCGACGGTGAGCTGCCAGTTCCCCTGCGACCCGGTCACCTTGACCGCGCCACCGGGAGACGGATTGGTACCGCCGCCCTCACTGCCGTAGACCTGGAACTCCCACAGGGAGTACCCGTAACCGCCGGCGCGGGCGACGCCCTGCATGCGGACGTACCGGCCCGATCCCGAGACCGCGATCTCGTCCGTTCCGCCGTCGCTGCCGGCCACCGTTTTCAGGGTCCGCCAGTCGGTGCCGTTGTCGGAGGCCTGGATCTCGTAGTTCTTGCCGTAGGCGGCCTCCCAGGTCAGGACGACACGGCTCAAATTCTTGCTCGACCCGAGATCGACCTGGATCCACTCACCGTCCTGCCGCGCACTCGACCAGCGGGTGCCGGTCAGGTTGCCGTCGACGGCCGCTCCCGCGGCGTACGCCTCGCCTTCCTGCGACGAGGCCGTGGCGGGCTTGCCCTGGGAGAGAAGCGCCTCCGCCGCCTGTGCCTGAGGGGACACGGCCAAGGTCAGCGAGGACGCCAGGAAGGCGCCGAGCATCGCGAGGGACATCCCACTGCGGCGGCGGGAAGGGGTGAACAGGGAAGGAGGGCTGGACACGTGTGCTCCTGGCTGCTTCGTGGCGCCGGGCGCAACGCACCGACCGCAGGGGCCGGCCTTGCGTGCGGCGTTTCTTGTGGAGGGCAGATACACGGTGCTGCGGTGCGAGCCCTTCCGGGCCGGGCCGCGGGGACTTGAACACCCGGCCCGGAAGGGAATCATGGGTCCTCACCACCGGTGGCGTGAGGCGTGAGGCCGGCTCAGGGGTAGGAGACGACCGTCGAGGGAACCGTGGACGTGCCGGAGGGGATGGTGGACGCCCCGGTGTCGTTGATGACGTGGTTGTAGTGGCCCATGCCGCCGAGCGACACCACCAGGAGGCTGTGGAACTTCACACCCGGCTTGACCGGTGCCTTGAAGCCGTGGTCCTGGACGATGGTCGAGTCCACGTTGTAGTTGCAGTAGCTGCCGAGCCCCCACGCCTCGTGGGTGCTCACCGAGTCGTCGACCCGGTAGGCGGCGTACCCCTTCGTCGTGCCGTTCTGGATGGCCGCCTGGTTGGGAGCGTCGTAGGCCTTCTCGTTCTGGTAGAAGACCGTGCGGCCACGCTCGCCGTACCACTCGACGTCGTACTTGTTGAAGTGCTCCACGAACAGGCCGGTGGCGAGGACGTCGTCGCCGTTGACACGGACGCCGTAGTCCGCGCGGTTGGTCTCCCAGCCGACGCCCTCGCCGTGGTCGGCACGCCACACCCAGGTGTGGTCGATGATGGCGTCGTCACTGTTCACGACCACGCTGGTGGTGGCCTTGCCCGCGCCCGCGCCGCCGACGCGGATGTACACGTCCTGCACGGTGGTGGGGTTGGCGGCGTGGTCCGCGCCGGCGCCCTGCGGGCCGATCTCCAGCAGCGTCGGGGAGTTGACCGGCCCGGCGTCGACGAGGAAGCCGGCCAGCCGGACCCCGTCGACGTCCGCGACCTTCATCGCGGTCACGCCGTTGTCCGGGATGATCGTGGCGAGGCCGAGGCCGAGCACGATGGTGTTCGCGCGGTTCACGTTGATCGTCCGGTCGACGTGGTAGACGCCCGGCGTGAACAGCAGGTTCAGGCCCTGGTCCAGCGCCTGGTTGATCGTCGCGGCCTTCGCACCCGGCTTGACGACGTAGAACTTGCTCAACGGGATCGACTCACCCTGCGGGGTGCCGTTCGCCCACGTCGTGCCCCGGGCGTTGGTCCGCTTGGCGGGTGCGAACACCTTGTACTGGTCGCCGTCCAGGTAGAGATAGGGCTTCTCCCGGGAGATCGGGGTGGTGTCGAGCGTGGTGTAGCGGGGCTCGGGGAAGCCGGTGGCGGGAGCGCCTTCGACACCGGAGAAGGTCTGGTTCCACACGCTGTTCGACCAGCCGCCGATGGAGCTGTCCCGGGTGTACCACTGCTGTTGCGAGTAGTTCCCGACCTGGCCGTCGACCTTGGAGTCGGCGATGTAGCCGCCGCTGGCCCAGCCGTAGCCGTCGGGCGCGAGGTTGAGGCCGCCCTTGACGTGCATGCGGCGGAAGGACGATGCCTGGGAGACGGCCCACCGGTCGGTGCCGTTGGCCGGGTTGACGGCCAGGCCCTCGGCGCCGCGCCAGAAGTTCTGGGTGGCATTGCCGTTGAACCAGCCGGCGTCGACCGTCACGTCGCCGTTGATGGTGGTGTCGTCGGGCCTGAGGCCCAGGCCCGCGATCTGGGTGTAGAAGCCGATCTGCGCGTTGAGGTTGTTGTACGTCCCGGGCTTGAAGAGGAAGGCGTGCCGGCCTGAGCCGAACTGCGCCGACTCCTGTTCCCGGAAGACCTCGTCCAGCTTGGCCTGGATACCCGGCGTGGACGGGTCCACGATGTGCACGTTCGGGCCGAGGTCACCACCGCCGGGCAGGGTCGGGCCGCCGGCCTCTCCCCCGCCGAACACCTGGAACTCCCAGAGCGAGTACCCGTATCCGGTCGCTCGCGTCACACCCTGCATACGGACGTACCGGGCCGTGCCGGAGACCGCGATGGTCTCGGTACCGCCCGCCCCGGCCGCGGTCGAGTACGCCGTCGACCAGTTCGTACCGTCCGTGGACAGCTCGATCCGGTATGCCTTGGCGTAAGCCGCCTCCCACCGCAGCACCACCTGGCTCAGGGCGACGGAGTTGCCCAGGTCCACCTGGAGCCACTGCCCGTCGGAGGCCGCGCTCGACCAGCGGGTGCCGAGATCCCCGTCGACCGCGCCGGCCGCCGCGGTCCCGTAGTGCTCCTGGCTGGACGCCGTGACCGGCTTGCCCTGGGACAGGAGCGCCGGGGCGGCCTGCGCCGTCGTCGCCGGAACGACCGAGAGGAGAGTGGCGGCCAGCGCGGTGACGACAGCACCTGCCAGGCCACGCCGCACCCGCTTGGGAGCGGGGGGTGGAGAAGTCATGGGCATGCCAATACTCACAGGAAGGACTCCTTGAAGCGGAAACAGCGCGTGGGAGAGCGCTCTCCCATGACTGTGCCGCCCGCGGTGCATGCGGTCAATATCTCTGACACGACTTTCCTTCCGTATTGAGTTAACCCGTGGTTTTCATCTGACCGTGCCCTACGGCACTCACATCTGAAGGGGCGTCGGTGCGGGGGTGCTCTCAGGACGCCGGCCGCACGACCACCTTCTTCCGGGCGGACGCCTCGGCCGCCGGCCTGCTCCCGATGGAACGGCGCGGGCGCGCGCGGACCGGCCGACCGTTCCCGCGGGTGGGGCGGCAGACCCAGACGTCGCGCTCGCGGGACGCGAGCCGGCGGCGGAAGTGGGCGTCGACGGCGTCCGCGACGCCTTCGGCGGATGGCGCCCTCCCGCACCCCCGCACCGTGACGGCCCCGACATCCGCCCGCCCCGACCTCTCCGACGCCTCCCCTGCCGTCACCACCGCGCCGTGGCGGCACGGCCGCTGCGGTCCCGGCGACGCGCGGGACCGGCCGGGCACACCTCGGTCCCCGGAGCGCCGACGGGGCTCGTCCCGCCTCCTCACCCGCCACGTGAGCCAGGCGCCCGGAACTGGTGCCGCGTTCCCGGGTGACCCGATCCGGACTTCCACTGCCACAATGCGCACGACCAATCCGACGTTCGCGCGGCCCCGGATTACAGGGGGATGTCCGGCCCGGTCACGCCAACAGGAGAAGCATTGTGAAGCAACCAGCACAAATCACCGAAAGCCCTTCTGCGAAACCAGATCTGCAGCACCTGCTGCACGAGGTGGCGCTCGGTGATCAGGAGGCGTTCACCGCGGTCTACGACGCCGTGGCCGGCTCCGTCCTCGGTGTCGTCCGGGCGGTCCTGCGCGACCAGGCGCAGTCGGAGGAGGTGGCGCAGGAAGTGCTGGTGGAGGTGTGGCGGACCGCCCCCCGCTATCGGCCCGAGCGCGGCTCGGCCATCAACTGGGTTCTCACCCTCGCTCACCGGAGGGCGGTGGACCGGGTCCGGTCGGTGGAGGCCGCAGCGGCCCGCGACACCAAGGCCGCCCTGCTCGAGCATCAGCCCGCGTACGACGAGGTGACCGAGCAGGTGGAGAGCCGTCTGGAGCGGGAGCAGGTGCGGCGCTGTCTGCGTAACCTGACCGAGTTGCAGAGCCAGGCGGTCACGCTCGCCTACTACCGCGGCCTGACCTACCGAGAGGTCGCCGAGGCACTGACGCTGCCGCTGGGCACGGTCAAGACCCGGCTGCGTGACGGACTCATCCGGCTGAGGGATTGCTTGGGGGTGGCCGTGTGAACACGACCGATCTGCACAGCCTGACAGGCGCGTACGCGCTGAGCGCACTGCACGATGACGAACGCGCTGCTTTCGAGCGTCACCTGACAGCGTGTGACTCCTGCGAACGCGAGGTTGCGGAGTTCGCGGCGACGACCGGACGTCTGGGCCTGGCCTCCAGGGTGCGCACGCGCCCCGAGATGCGGGAGCAGGTCCTGCGGCGCATCACCACCGTCCGGCAGGTGCCGCCCGGCGCCGCCCCGTTGCAGCGGGTGCGCCGTGGCGCG
>NZ_JBEXWB010000287.1:0-8396 GCF_040629645.1 Streptomyces sp. NPDC005899
GATCATGCCGACACCCATGTTGAGCGTCTTCTCCAACTCCAGCCGCACGACCTGACCGGCCTTGCCGACCAGGTCGAAGACGGCGCCCGGGGTCCGGCAGGGCGTCGGCGGCACGCGACCCCGGACCACGCAGCGCCTGGGCGGCACGCGTCCCGGGGTCACCGGCAGGGCGTGGGCGGCGCCCGGGGTCACCGGCAACGGCCCGTAAGGGGTCAACCGCACGACCACTGGTGACATGTAGCGATTCAGTCCGTACGATTCTGAATATGGATATGCATACAGTCGTGGTGGGGACGTCCGGTACCACCGCCGAGGACGTCGTCGCCGTGGCCCGTGGGGGCGCCCGGGTCGAGCTCTCCGCCGCCGCCGTGGAAGCCCTGGCCGCCGCCCGGGAGATCGTCGACGCCCTCGCCGTCAAGCCCGAGCCGGTGTACGGCGTCTCCACCGGCTTCGGGGCCCTCGCCAGCCGGCACATCGGCCCGGAGCTGCGGGCGCAGCTGCAGCGCAACATCGTCCGGTCGCACGCCGCGGGCATGGGTCCGCACGTCGAGCGCGAGGTCGTCAGGGCGCTCATGTTCCTGCGGCTGAAGACCCTCGCCTCGGGACACACCGGCGTACGCCCCGAGGTCGCGCAGACGATGGCCGACGTGCTGAACGCGGGCATCACGCCCGTCGTGCACGAATACGGCTCGCTCGGCTGTTCCGGAGACCTGGCCCCGCTCTCGCACTGCGCCCTGACCCTGATGGGCGAGGGCGACGCCGAGGGCCCGGACGGCACCGTACGCCCCGCCGGCGAGCTCCTCGCCGCCCACGGCATCACGCCCGTCGAACTGCGCGAGAAGGAGGGACTCGCCCTCCTCAACGGCACCGACGGCATGCTCGGCATGCTCGTGATGGCCCTGGCCGACCTCAGGAACCTGTACACCTCGGCCGACATCACCGCCGCCCTCACCCTGGAGGCGCTCCTCGGCACGGACAAGGTCCTCGCCCCGGAGCTCCACGCCATCCGCCCGCACCCCGGCCAGGGCATCTCCGCGCAGAACATGCTGCGGGTGCTCGCCGGTTCCGGGCTCACCGGGCGCCACAGCGAGGTCACGGGGGACGCCCCCCGGGTCCAGGACGCCTACTCCGTACGCTGCGCGCCCCAGGTCAACGGGGCCGGACGCGACACGCTCGCGCACGGCCGGCTCGTCGCGGACCGGGAGCTGGCCTCCGCCGTCGACAACCCGGTCGTGCTTCCGGACGGCCGGGTCGAGTCCAACGGCAACTTCCACGGGGCACCCGTGGCGTACGTCCTGGACTTCCTGGCGATCGTCGCGGCCGACCTCGGGTCGATCACCGAGCGCCGCACGGACCGGCTGCTGGACCGGAACCGTTCGCACGGCCTGCCTCCGTTCCTCGCCGGCGACGCCGGGGTCGACTCGGGGCTGATGATCGCCCAGTACACGCAGGCCGCGCTGGTCAGCGAGCTGAAGCGACTCGCCGTCCCCGCCTCCGTCGACTCGATCCCGTCGTCCGCGATGCAGGAGGACCACGTCTCCATGGGCTGGTCGGCCGCGCGCAAACTCCGCACGGCCGTCGACGGCCTCGCGCGCGTCGTGGCCGTCGAGCTGTACGCCGCCACGCGTGCCGTCGAACTGCGCGCCGACCGGGGCCTCGTCCCCGCGCCCGCCTCGCGGGCCGTCATCGAGGCCCTGCGGGCCGCCGGGGTCCAGGGCCCGGGGCCCGACCGCTTCCTCGCCCCGGACCTGGCCGCCGCGGACACCTTCGTGCGGGAGGGGAAGCTGGTCGCGGCCGTGGAGGCGGTGACCGGACGCCTGGACTGAACCGTGCGGGACCACCGGCGGCCCCGCCGGCGGTCCCCCGCCGGCCGGAGGGCCGCGAAGGGCTCAGAGGCCGGTGCGCACCGTGCCGGACCGGCGTACCGAGTAGGCGACGAACCCGGCTCCGACGGACAGGGAGAGCGTGCCGCCGATCACGTACGGCGTGGTGTCGAACCCGGCCCCCGTGTCGGCGAGCCTGTCCTGCGCGACGGGCTCCACCGCCGCGCCCCGCGACGCCCGGGCGACGCTGCCGGCCGGACCGCCGTGCGGGGCCGTCCCGCCGGTGGCGTTGGCGGAGGGGACGAACCAGAGGGCGCAGAGCAGGGTGCCTGCCGCCGTGGTGGTCAGCAGCATGCGACGAGCGATGGACACGGAATGGATCCCCTTGCGACGACCAGCAGTTAGCCCCGTGACCCGATGCTAAGCAAACCAGCGGGTCGGACGAAACCCGCAGGTCCCACGAGCCTTACGCTCCGGCGTATGACGACTGCGCAGACACCCTCATTTGTTCGGCTTCGCGTGGAGATGGTGCTCGAGGTCACCGACCCCGACGCCCTGACCGGCACCGCGCTCGAGAGCATCGCCGCCGATTTCACCGCCTCGGGGGCGTCCGCCGACGAGTCCGCCGAGGAACGCACGCATGCCGAGGAGACGGTCAGGGAAGACGGAGCGGAGGCCGTCGCCTCGCTCATCGACCCGTTCGACCTGATCGGGCAGGTGCCCGGGGTGGAACTCGCCCAGGCGTCGTGGAGCAGCGAGACGATCGACTACGACCCCGAAGCCGAGGACTGGGCGGCCGGCGGCGAGGACGACGAGCTCTACCACGGAGTCGGGGAGGATGCGGCGGACGAGGAGGAGGACGGCGGGGCCACGGAACGCTGACGCCCGCCGACACGTCCCTCAGGGTGCGGGAACCACCGGCGTCACCGGCGCGTCGATGAGTGGTGTTCCCCACATCTGCCGCAGGCGTGGAACGGAACACCCGATCCGGGTGTTCTTGGAACATTGAGGGGATCGCTGTGAGGTGGTCCCGTCCGGGGAATTTCGGGGAATCGGCAACGATGGAGAAGCGTGTGATGACGGTCAGCAAGCGGCGCAAGGGCCTGACGGCCGCGTCCGCACTGCTCGGCGGCGTGCTGGTGCTTTCGGCCTGCAGCGACGACGGCGGTGGCACGGGCGCGAGCGCCGGCAGCTCGAAGACGTCGCAGGCGCAGGTGGACGAGGCCGCGGCCAAGGACGCCTCGGAGGCGCAGATAACGATCGCGCCGAAGAACGGCGCCACCAACGCGAGCATCAACAACGCGGCCGTGGTGACCGTGGCCAAGGGCAAGCTGACCGAGGTGACGATGACCACCGCGGCCGGCGACGCCGTGGAGGGCACGCTCGCCGCCGACGGCTCCAGCTGGAAGCCGAAGGGCCAGCTGGAACGCTCGACCACCTACCGGATCAGCGCGACGGCGGCCGACTCCGAGGGCCGCAAGGCGCACGGCAACAGCTCCTTCACCACGGTGTCCCCGGAGAACAGCTTCATCGGGAACTTCACCCCCGAGGACGGCTCCACGGTCGGCGTGGGCATGCCCGTCTCGATCAACTTCAACAAGGCGATCACCAACAAGAAGGCCGTCCAGGACGGCATCAAGGTGACGTCGAGCAGCGGCCAGGAGGTCGTCGGCCACTGGTTCAACAACCAGCGCCTGGACCTGCGCCCCGAGGACTACTGGCAGGGCGGTTCCACCGTCACGCTCAAGCTGGCGCTGGACGGCGTCGAGGGCGCCGACGGTGTCATGGGGGTGCAGCAGAAGACGGTCACCTTCAAGGTCGGCCGCAACCAGGTCTCGACGGTCGACGCCAAGGCCCACACCATGACCGTCACCCGGGACGGCAAGACGGTCAAGACGATTCCGATCTCCGCCGGCTCCTCCGACAACCCGACGTACAACGGCCAGATGGTGATCTCCGAGAAGTTCAAGGAGACCCGCATGGACGGTTCGACGGTCGGCTTCACGGACGACGACGGCAAGGGCGAATACGACATCAAGGACGTGCCGCACGCCATGCGGCTGTCCACCTCGGGCACCTTCATCCACGGCAACTACTGGGGCGCCAAGTCCATCTTCGGCAGCGCCAACACCAGCCACGGCTGCGTCGGCCTGTCCGACACCAAGGGCGCGGACGACCCCGACACGCCCGCCGCGTGGTTCTACGACAACTCCATGATCGGTGACGTGGTCGTCGTCAAGAACTCCCCGGACAAGACGATCGCCCCTGACAACGGCCTCAACGGCTGGAACATGAGCTGGTCGGAGTGGACGGCGGGCTCCCAGGCCTGATCACGCGCTCCCCGCGCCCTTCCCCCCTCCCGAAGGCGGCGGCACCCGGACTTCCCGGTGCCGCCGCCTTCGGCGTGTGCGGCCGTGCGGGTTCTCATCAGGCTCTCATCGCGGCCTCAACTCCTCATCACACCCGGTCCATAGCTTCGGGCCATGTTCTTCACCTACCTCCGGCGCGAACTGCGCCGCCGCAGAAAGGCGGCGCTCGTCGTCGCCTCCGGGCTCGCCCTGGGTATCGCGCTGGTCATCATCGTCACCTCGGTGTCCTCGGGCATGGCCAAGGCCCAGGACAAGGTCCTGGAATCGCTGTACGGCCTGGGCACGGACATGACGGTCACCAAGGCCGCCGCGGCCCAGGGCTCGGGCACCCAGCGGCCCCGGTTCGAGTTCGACGCCGAGGACGGCGACGCGGCGGACCAGAGCACCGACCGGGTCATGGTCCAGGGCTTCCGGACCCTGGCCGCCGGCACCGTCGCCCAAGTCGCCGGCCAGGACGGCGTCTCGGACGCCGTCGGCGGCCTGAGCCTGACGGTCATGAAGGTCGACGGCCAGTTCCGGCGCGGCGAGTTCGAGCAGGACCCGGCCGCGGGGCAGGACGGCCCCGGGGGCGGGCAGAACGGCCGGCCGCAGGGTGAGGTCAAGGGCGGCGGTGCCTCCTTCGACGTCAACTCATTCACCGTCTACGGCACCGACGTCACCCGGCAGGACCTCGGCCCCCTGACCTCCTCCGCGATCACCGCGGGCCGTGGCTTCAAGGCCGCCGAGACCGACGCGAAGGTCGCGGTCGTGGACTCCGCCTACGCCCAGGAGAAGGGGCTGACGGTCGGGAAGACCGTCACGATCTCCGGGACGGCGTACCCGGTCGTGGGCGTCTCCACCGCGGACAGCGGTGACGCCGCCGCCGACGTCTACCTCCCGCTGAAGCAGGCGCAGACGGTCGCCGGATCCAAGGGCCAGATCACCACCATCTACGTGAAGGCCGTCGACTCGCAGCGGATCGACGCCGTCAAGGCCGCCATCCAGAAGAACATCACCGGCACGACGGTCACCACGTCCGCCGACCTCGCCGACACCGTGTCCGGATCCCTCTCCACCGCCTCCGGCCTGGCCTCCAGCGTGGGCACGTGGCTCTCCGTCGCGGTCCTGGCGGCCGCGTTCCTGGTCGCGGGCCTGCTGACCTCCTCCGCCGTCAGCCGGCGCGTCCGGGAGTTCGGCACCCTCAAGGCCCTCGGCTGGAAGAGCGGACGCGTCACCGGCCAGGTTGTCGGCGAGGCCCTCGTCAACGGCCTGACGGGCGGAGTCCTCGGCATAGCGGCCGGGCTCGCCGGCGCCTACGCCGTGACCGCCTTCAGCCCCACCCTCACCGCCCAGCTCGGCTCCTCCGGCGGCGGCGGAGGCGGCGGCATGGGAGGCGGCGGCCCGATGGGTGGCGGCCCGGGACGCGGGACCGCCTCCAGGACCCTCGACATCGCGCTGACCGCTCCGGTCTCCCTCACCACGATCCTCGTCGCCGTCGCCCTGGCGGTGGCCGGCGGTCTCGTCGCGGGAGCCTTCGGCGGCTGGCGGGCCTCCCGGCTGCGCCCGGCCGACGCGCTGCGACGCGTCGCCTGACACCGCCCCGCACCTTCCCCTCGTACGTACAGCAGGAGTCCACACGTGTACCAGCTCAAGGGCGTCACCAAGCGCTACATGCGCGGCAAGAACCCCGTCGACGCGCTCGCCGGGGTCGACCTGACCATCGAGGACGGCGGGAGGCTCGTCATCCAGGGCCCGACCGGTGGCGGCAAGTCCACCCTCCTGCAGATGCTCGGCGGACTTGACCGCCCCACGTCCGGCACCGTCGAGCTCGACGGTGTCGATCTGGCGAAGCTCCCCGAGTCCCGGCTCACCAAGGTCCGGGCCGAGTCCATCGGCTTCGTCTTCCAGAGCTTCAACCTGATCCCGACGCTCACCGCCCAGGAGAACGTCGAGACCGCGCTCGTCCCCCTCGGCCTCGGCGCGAGGACGCGGCGCGAACGTGCCGCCGAGGCACTGGAGTCGGTCGGCCTCGGCGACCGGCCCGGCCACCTGCCGAGCGAGATGTCCGGCGGCCAGCAGCAGCGCGTCGCGATCGCCCGGGCGCTCGTGAAGCGGCCGAAGGTGCTGCTCGCCGACGAACCGACGGGCAACCTCGACGAGTCCATGCGCGACGAGATCATGGACCTGCTCGACGGGCTGTGGAAGGAACACGGGCTGACCTTCGTGATGGTCACCCATGACAGCTCCCTCGCCCGCAAGGCCCCCCGCGTCGCGACCATCCGCAAGGGCAGAGTCACCGTGACGGAGAACGCGGTGGCGTGAGTCGTGCACGGCAGGGGTGTCGCGGGCCGCAACCCTGATCCGGGTGCGTGCCGGTTCGTGCGGCGGCAGGTGTCCGGAGACACCGGGCGCCGCGCCCCGCCCGGCCGTGGTGGTGACTCGGCCCGGCCTCGGGTCGTGCGGGCCGCCACGGGCGGTCCGAAGCCCGCACGGACCTCTTCCGGAACCTCACAGTCCCCGCCGAGGGACTGTGAGGTTCGCCACCCCGGAGCGGGCGCGCCGCCAGGTTTCCGGGGGCGTGTCCGCCCCGGCGGGAAGGCCACCGGGGCCTGTGGCGCCTCCGCCCGGAAACGGACGGGCGGGGCCACTATGTGGAACGGCTCCTGGGAACGCGGCGACCCGCTGGGACAATTGGCTGGTGCACGGTCCGCCAGGGCCGGTGGCGCCTCCGGGGACAGGGAGCGCCGACGCGCACGAGCCCACCCACGGAAGGTCTTGATCAGATGCCGGCCAGCTCCGCCCCCGTCACCCAGCACACCGTCGACGACCGTGTCATCGAGCCGCTCTACGCGGCGGTCCTGCGCCGCAACCAGGGCGAGAAGGAGTTCCACCAGGCGGTGCGCGAGGTCCTCGAAACCCTCGGCCCGGTGCTGGCCGAGCGGCCCGAGTTCGTCGACGCACGGATCATCGAGCGTGTCTGCGAGCCCGAGCGCCAGCTCATCTTCCGGGTGCCGTGGGCGGACGACTCCGGTCAGATCCACGTCAACCGGGGCTTCCGTGTGGAGTTCTCCAGCGCACTCGGCCCGTACAAGGGCGGACTGCGCTTCCACCCCTCGGTCAACCTCGGCATCGTGAAGTTCCTCGGCTTCGAACAGATCTTCAAGAACGCCCTCACCGGAATGCCGATCGGCGGCGGCAAGGGCGGGGCGGACTTCGACCCCAAGGGCCGCACGGACGCCGAGATCATGAGGTTCTGTCAGTCCTTCATGACCGAACTCCACCGCCACCTGGGCGAGTACACCGACGTCCCCGCCGGTGACATCGGTGTCGGCGGCCGTGAGATCGGCTACCTCTTCGGCCAGTACAAGCGCATCACCAACCGTTACGAGTCCGGTGTCCTCACCGGCAAGGGCCTCGGCTGGGGCGGCGCGCTGGTGCGTACGGAGGCGACCGGGTACGGCTGCGTGCTCTTCACGGCCGAGATGCTCCGGGTGCGCGGCGAGTCCCTCGACGGCCAGCGCATCGCCGTGTCCGGCTCGGGGAACGTCGCCATCTACGCCATCGAGAAGGCGCAGCAGCTCGGCGCGACGGTCGTCACCTGCTCCGACTCCGGCGGTTACGTCGTCGACGAGAAGGGCATCGACCTGGCCCTGCTCAAGGAGATCAAGGAGACCGGCCGGGGCCGGATCTCCGAGTACGCCGAGCGCCGCGGCCCGCACGTGCGGTACGTCGCCGGCACCGGCGTCTGGGACGTGCCCGTGGACGTGGCACTGCCCTGCGCCACCCAGAACGAACTCCACGAGGCCGACGCGCTCACCCTCGTGCGCAACGGGGTCAAGGCGGTCGCCGAGGGCGCCAACATGCCGACGACGCCCGAGGCGGTCCGCGTCCTCCAGGACGCGGGCGTCGCCTTCGCGCCCGGCAAGGCGGCCAACGCGGGCGGGGTCGCGACCAGCGCCCTGGAGATGCAGCAGAACGCCTCCCGTGACTCCTGGACCTTCGCCCACACGGAGGAGCGCCTCGCGGAGATCATGCGCCACATCCACGACTCCTGCTTCACCACCGCCGAGAAGTACGGCAGCCCCGGCAACTACGTGGCCGGTGCGAATATCGCGGGCTTCGAACTGGTCGCCGACGCGATGCTGGCGCAGGGCCTCATCTGACGCGGCGCCAAGGCCTCGCCCGATACGGGCTCGAAGGCTGCCCGGCCGGTCCCCGGCCGGGC
>NZ_JBEXWB010000288.1:0-8392 GCF_040629645.1 Streptomyces sp. NPDC005899
GGCGGGTGGGCGCGAGTCGCGCGGCGCGCCGCCGGCCGGCCTCAAGGGCGCATGGAAGCCCTCTGTTCACGGAGGGTCTCCGGACGGCAGACCTTCGGGGCGGAGACATCCGATGAAAGCCGTCGCGGACCCTTCTCCCGGGAGGCGTGCGGCGCTACCATCGGCTTGCTCTTGGGAGCGCTCCCACTTCTGCTGTCGCATCCGTACCGCCACTGAGTGGCGGCCCAGCCCGGAGAGGACGCATCCGTGCGCTCCAGCGCAAGACCCTTCGCCGCCCTGCTGGCGGCCCTCGCCCTGACGGCGGGATTGTCGCTCGCCGGCACCCCGGCCGTGGCGCAGCCCGACGATCCGCCCGTCGTGGCCCAAGCATCCGATGTGTCCACAGCCGCGGACACCTACACCTGGAAGAACGCACGGATCGACGGCGGCGGTTTCGTGCCGGGGATCGTCTTCAACCGCTCCGAGAAGAACCTCGCCTACGCCCGCACCGACATCGGCGGCGCCTACCGCTGGGATCAGGCCGGCAAGCGGTGGAAGCCGCTGCTGGACTGGGTGGACTGGGACAGGTGGGGCTGGTCCGGAGTGGTCAGCCTCGCCTCCGACACCGTCGACCCCGACAACGTCTACGCGGCCGTCGGCACGTACACCAACAGCTGGGATCCGACGAACGGCGCGGTCCTGCGCTCCTCCGACCGCGGAGCCTCCTGGAAGGCCGCCACGCTCCCGTTCAAGCTCGGCGGCAACATGCCGGGTCGCGGCATGGGCGAACGCCTGGCTGTCGACCCCCACAAGAACTCGGTACTCTACCTGGGTGCGCCCAGTGGCCACGGGCTGTGGCGCTCCACCGACGCGGGCGTCACCTGGTCACAGGTAAAGGCCTTCCCCAACCCGGGGAACTACGCCCAGGACCCGTCCGACACGAGCGGGTACGGCAACGACAACCAGGGCGTCGTGTGGGTGACCTTCGACGAGCGCTCGGGCAGAGCCGGCAGTGCCACGCAGGACATCTACGTCGGGGTCGCCGACAAGGACAACACCGTCTACCGGTCCAGGGACGGCGGCACGACGTGGTCGCGGATCGCCGGCCAGCCGACCGGCCACCTCGCGCACAAGGGCGTGCTCGACTCCACGACGGGCCACCTGTACCTGACGACGAGTGACACGGGCGGCCCGTACGACGGAGCAAAGGGCCGCATCTGGCGCTACGCCACCGCGACCGGCGAGTGGACGGACGTGAGTCCGGCCGCGGAGGCCGACACCTATTACGGCTTCAGCGGTCTCTCCGTGGACCGGCAGGACCCGGGCACCCTGATGGCCACGGCCTACAGCTCCTGGTGGCCCGACACCCAGATCTTCCGCTCGACGGACAGCGGCGCCACCTGGACGCGGGCCTGGGACTACAGCAGCTACCCCAACCGCTCGAACCGGTACACCCAGGACATCTCCTCCGTGCCGTGGCTCAGCTGGGGCGCCAACCCGTCGCCGCCGGAGACCGCGCCCAAACTGGGGTGGATGACGGAGTCCCTGGAGATCGACCCGTTCGACTCCGACCGGATGATGTATGGCACCGGCGCTACGGTCTACGGCACCGAGAACCTCACGTCGTGGGACTCCGGCGGCACCTTCACCATCACTCCCATGGTGAAGGGGCTGGAGGAGACGGCGGTCAACGACCTGGCGAGCCCGCCCTCCGGTGCGCCCCTGCTGAGCGCACTGGGTGACATCGGCGGCTTCCGGCACACGGATCTCGACGCGGTGCCCCGCATGATGTTCACGTCCCCCAACCTCGACTCGACCACCAGCCTGGACTTCGCCGAGTCGTCCCCGGGCACGGTCGTACGGGTCGGCAACGCCGACGCCGCCCCGCACATCGGATTCTCCACCGACAACGGGGCCAACTGGTTCCAGGGTTCCGAGCCCTCGGGAGTCACCGGCGGGGGCACGGTGGCCGCTGCCTCGGACGGCAGTGGATTCGTGTGGAGCCCGGACGGCGCCGGCGTTCACCGGACCACCGGCTACGGAAACACCTGGACCGCGTCCACGGGCATCCCCGCAGGCGCGATCGTCGAGTCCGACCGGAAGAACTCGAAGAAGTTCTACGGATTCAAGGCCGGCACCTTCTACGTGTCGACCGACGGCGGCGCCACCTTCACCGCGAAGGCGCGCGGACTCCCCGCCGAGGGCAACGTCCGCTTCAAGGCCCTGCCGCAGACCGAGGGCGACATCTGGCTCGCCGGCGGAGCACCGGCGGGAGCGTACGGACTGTGGCGCTCCACCGACTCCGGCGCCGGCTTCACGAAGGTCACGGGCGTGGAGCAGGCCGACAGCGTCGGCTTCGGCAAGGCGGCCGCCGGAGCGGCCTACCCGACGGTATTCACCAGCGCCAAGATCGGCGGGGTGCGCGGGATCTTCCGCTCGACGGACGCCGGTGCGCACTGGACGAGGATCAACGACGACGCGCACCAGTGGGGGTGGACCGGAGCCGCGATCACCGGCGACCCGCGTGTGTACGGACGGGTGTACGTCTCCACCAACGGGCGCGGTATCCAGGTGGGCGAGTCGTCGGACGCCGACGGCGGCGGGACCGACCCCGGTCCCGGTCCCGACCCCGATCCGGAGGAGCCGGCCGAGGACGCCGCCTGCTCGGTGTCGTACACGGTCACCAATCAGTGGCCAGGCGGGTTCCAGGCCGATGTGAAGGTCGTGAACACGGGCAGCGCGGCCTACGACGGCTGGAAGCTGGGCTGGTCCTTCGCGAACGGCCAGAAGATCACACAGATGTGGAACGCGACCCCCCGGCAGGACGGTGCCGGCGTGACGGCGACCGACGTGGGCTGGAACGGGAAGGTGGCCGCAGGCGCCTCCGCCGGCTTCGGCTTCTCGGGGACCTGGACGGGCGGCAACAGCGAACCCGGCGCGTTCACGCTCAACGGCGCCGCCTGCTCCGTCACCTGACACCCGCGGACCGGTGCGGAGGGACCGTACGCCGCCCCCCGCACCGGCCCGACGCGGCACCACGTCCCGCCTGTGCCGCGGGGAGTGCGCCCACGTGCCCGGAGACCGGCGTGGCGGACGCCGACGCGCTGACCGCCGGCGTCGAGCCCGCGGCGCACGGCCCGTCCGCGGTCTCCTCGGCACGTGACGCGGGGCCCGGCATCGACTGCCGGGCCCCGCACCGCGCGCCTCACCCGAGTCGGCGCGTTTCATCCCGGCTCAGGGGAAGGAGACCACCTGGGACGGGACGGTCGAGGTACCGGACGTGGGGGATCCGGTGTTGTTGATGACGTGCTCGTACTGGCCCTGGCCGCCCAGCGACACCACCAGCAGGTCGTGGAACTTCACTCCGGGCTTCACCGGCGCCTGGAAGCCGTGCTGCTGACGGATCGTCGGGTCGACGTTGAAGTAGCAGTAGCTGCCCATGCCCCAGCCCTCGTGCGTGGTGACCGAGTCGGCCACCTTGTACGCGGCGTAGCCCTTGATGTCCCCGTTCTGGATGGCGGCCTGGTTGGGGGCGTCGTATGCCTTCTCGTTCTGGAAGAAGATGGTCCTGCCCCGCTCGCCGTACCACTGCACGTCGTACTTGTTGAAGTGCTCGACGAACAGGCCGGTGGCCAGGACGTCGTCACCGTTCACCCGGAGGCCGTAGTCGGACCGGTTGGTCTCCCAGCCGACGCCGTCGCCGTGGTCGGCGCGCCACAGCCAGGTGTGGTCGACGATGGTGTCGTCGCTGTTGATCACCATGCCGGTGGTCGCCTTGCCGGCGCCCGCGCCGCCGACCCGGACGAAGACGTCCTGGACGGTGGTCGGGTTGGCCGCGTGGTCGGCCGAGGCGTTGTCCGGCCCCACCTGGACGAGCACCGACGAGTTCTGCGTGCCGGCGTCGACCAGCAGGCCGGCGAGCTTGACCCCGTCGACGTCACCGACCTTGACGGCGGTCACCCCGTTGTCCGGGACGATCGTCGCCAGACCGAGGCCGAGGGCGACGGTGTTCGCGCGGTTGATCTCGATCGGCTCGTTCACGTGGTAGATGCCCGGGGTGAAGAGCAGGTGCAGCCCCTGGCGTACCGCGGCGTTGATGGTCTGGGCGGTGGCGCCCGGCTTGACCACGTAGAACTGGCTCAGCGGGATCGACTCGCCCTGCGGGGTCCCGCTCCACGAGACGCCACGCGCGTTGGTGCGCTTGGCGGGGACGAAGACCTTGTAGTCGTTGCCGTCGAGGTAGAGGAAAGGCTTCTCGCGCGAGACGGGGGTGTTGTTCAGCGTGGTGTACGGGGGCTCGGGGAAGCTCTGCGCCGGCGCGCCCTCGACCCCGGAGAAGGTCATGTTCCACACCCCGTTGCCCCAGCTGCCGACCGAGCTGTCGCGGGTGTACCACTGCTGCTGCGAGTACGGGCCGACCTGGCCGTCGATCTTGCTGTCGGCGATGTAACCGCCGCTGGCCCAGCCGTATCCGTTCGGCGCGAGGTTGAGTCCGCCCTTGACGTGCATCCGGCGGAACGGAGCCGCCTGGGAGACGGCCCAGCGGTTGGTGCCGCTGACCGGGTTCAGGGCGAGGTTCTCGGCCGAACGCCAGAAGTTCTGGGTGGCGTTGCCGTTGAACCAGCCGGCGTCGACGGTCACGTCACCGTTGAAGGTGGTGTCGTCCGGCTTCAGGCCGAGGCCCGCGATGGAGGTGTAGAAGCCGATCTGGGCGTTGATGTTGTTGTACGTGCCCGGCTTGAACATCAGCGCGTAGCGGCCGGTGCCGAACTGGGCCGTCTCCTGCTGCTGGAAGATCTGGTCGACCTTGGCCTGGATGTTGGGCGTCGAGGGGTCGAAGACCAGCACGTTGGGCCCGAGGTCGCCGCCGCCGGGGATCTGCGGGTCGCCCCCGCCACCGGTCGTGCCGAACACCTGGAACTCCCAGAGCGAGTAGCCGTAGGTGGTGGCGCGGGCGGTGCCCGTCAGCCGGACGTACCGGGCCGTGCCGGAGACAGCGAGCGTCTCCGTGCCGCCCCGGCCGGTCGTGGTGGAGTGGACGGTGGTCCAGGTGCTGTTGTCCGAGGAGAACTCGATGCGGTAGCCGGTGGCGTAGGCCGCCTCCCACCGCAGCACGATCTGGCTCACCGAGGCGGCGGCCCCCAGGTCGACCTTGATCCACTGAGGGTCCGAGAAGGTGCTGGACCAGCGTGTCCCGAGGTCACCGTCGACGGCGGAGGCGGCCGTGGTCCCGCCGTTCTCCTGGCTGGAGGAGGTGACCGTCCGGCCCTGGGAGAGCAGGGTGGGCGCGGCGCTCGCGGGGGACTGCGGGACGAAGGCCAGGAGGGAGAGGACGAGTCCGGCGACCAGGACGAGCGTGGTGGTGCGCCTTCTGTCCGGTGCCAGGGAGGTGCGGAACACGGGGGGTGCGTGCATGGGGATCTCCTGAGTCGTGGGGCGGGTACACGACGCCAGAGAGCGCTCTCTCCGGCTGTGCGAGATACTCCACCCTTGTTACGAACGCGTCAAGAGATGTGGAACAGCGGATGTACGGGCCCCTGTTGGCGACAAGAACTGACGGCATGGTCCCGCCGGCCGCCCTTCTGCCCGTCACCCCGACGCCGACACGCGGGGGAGGGGCGCGCGAACGGTTCAGGACATGGCGAGCAGCGTCTCCGGCCGCCCGCACCGCACGTGGCCGCAGCCCGTCGGCGAGGCCGGGCGTCCCTGCCCGCAGGCGTACAGGCGGGGGAGCCGGCCGCCGGCAGCGCGTACACCGGTGATCGCCCGTCTCCCAAACCACCGTCCGGCGTGGCGTGCCGTCCAACGGGTGACATCCGGTTCCCTGTCACACGTTGAGCCCAGGGCGTCCCTCGAATGCTGAGCTCCCGAGTGGTGCGCCTGCCGATTCCGGCTGACGGTGGATCACGTCGCACCCACGATTCGATGAGCCGGCAACCGGTCGGCCAGCGCGGGTCCGACGAAAGGACCGAGTATTCATGCGCTCTGCCCGCACCCTGTTCGCATCGGCCGCCGTCACGGCGGTCCTCGCGGTCTCCGTCCCAGCCGCATACGCCGTGACCTCGGCTGATGGCTGGGACAAGGACAGCGGCTCTTCGTCCAGCAGCAACGACGACCGTGAGAAGCCGGACTCGTGGAAGCACGAGAAGCCCGAGGGCGGTGTGCACGCCGGTGGCGGCGCGCTGGCCGGGATCTCGGCCGACGACTGGCAGAAGGACAAGGACGAGGACGAGGACTCCTCGACCGGCAGCAACGACGACCGTGAGAAGCCGGACTCGTGGAAGCACGAGAAGCCCGAGGGCGGTGTGCACGCCGGTGGCGGCGCGCTGGCCGGGATCTCGGCCGACGACTGGCAGAAGGACAAGGACGAGGACGAGGACTCCTCGACCGGCAGCAACGACGACCGTGAGAAGCCGGACTCGTGGAAGCACGAGAAGCCCGAGGGCGGTGTGCACGCCGGTGGCGGCGCGCTGACCGGACTCTCGGCCGACGACTGGCAGAAGGACAAGGACGAGGACGAAGACTCCTCGACCGGCAGCAACGACGACCGTGAGAAGCCGGAGTCCTGGAAGCACGAGAAGCCCGAGGGCGGCATGCACACCGGTGGTGGAGCCATGGCCCTGTCGGGCAGCAGCCTGGCCGCCGGTTCGGTCCTGATGCTCGGTGGCATCGGCGCCGCCGCCTACCGGATGCGCCGCCGCAACGCCTCGGGTACCGCGGCGGTCTGACAGGGTCCCACAACCCCCTGACCGAACGCCGTCGTGGCCGCCGTCCTCCCCGGGCGGTGGCCGCGCCGATTTTCCCGTTCGCCGGGTCCTGCGGGCGTGTCCCGCTCGCAGGGCCCGCGGCTTCCCCCCGCCTCGTCCCCGCGGGCCTCGCCCGCCCCACCTCGCACGAAAGGCGTCACCGCATGGCCGCCCAGCAGCCGCCCGCACCGGATTCCGCCTCTCCCGCCCTCGGCCGATCCCTGCTGTGGCCCGCCGCGGCAGTGGGGCTGGGCTTCCTCCTCGTCTACAACTCCTTCGACGCGTCGGCGGGGGTGCAGCCACCCCCCGTCGTGTCACCCGTCCCCGCCGCCACCGCACCGGCCACACCCGTGCCGTCCGTCTCCGGCGGCACCGAGCGGCCCGGGCTGTCCAGGTCCGAGCCCGAACGCCTCGTGATCCGGGAGATCGCGGTCGACGCTCCCTTCACACCGCTGTCCATCGGCCCCTCGGGACGGCTGGACCCGCCGCCCGCGAACGACAAGAACCTCGTCGGCTGGTTCAAGGACGGGGCCACCCCGGGCGAGCGCGGCACCTCGGTCGTCGCCGGCCACGTCGACACCAAGACGGGCCCCGCGGTGTTCCTGTACCTCAGGACGCTCAAGAAGGGCAGCACGGTGGACATCACCCGGGACGACGGCGTCGTCGCCACCTTCAAGGTGGACACCGTCGAGACGTTCAGCAAGGCCGACTTCCCCAGCGACCGCGTGTACGACGACAACGGCACCGCCCAGCTGCGGCTGATCACCTGCGGCGGCGAGTACGACAGGAAGGCCAAGGACTACAAGGACAACGTCGTGGTCTTCGCCCACCTGGACTCCGCCGAGAAGTCCTGACCCCGCGCCGGCGCCTGACCCCGCGCACGGACGGGAGGGCCGCGCCCGAGCACCGTCGCGGGGCCGGGTCAGGGCACCGCGACCGGGCGGCACCGGGCGCGGCGCGTCCGTGTCAGGCCGGTGCCCGTCGCGTGCCGTTCAGCGGGCACTCTCCCTCTCCGCCACGGCGACCTGGTGCAGGGTCCGGCCGGTCCGGGCCGAGCGGGCGTGGTACGGGTCGGGGGTGCCCGGCCGGTCGTGCACGGCCTGCCGGTCGTTCGCCTTGATCAGCAGCCAGGCCTCCGGGCCCTCGGTGCCGTCCTCCTCGCCCACATGGAAGCGGGTGAGCGCGAACTCGCCGTGCAGCTTGGATCCCGCCAGCCAGAAGGTGGCGTGGCCGCGCTCCAGTGCCTCGCCCATCGGGACGGGGGCACCCGCCGGGTCGTGGCTGAGCGACCGGTAGGTGCCCTGGTCCCAGACGATGACGGTGCCGCTGCCCTGCGTCTCCCGTGGGATGACGCCCTCGAAGGCGCCGTACTCCAGCGGATGGTCCTCCGTGGCGACGGCCAGGCGCTTGTCACGGGGGTTGTCCGACGGCCCGCGCGGGACGGCCCACGACCTGAGCACGCCGTCGATCTCGAGCCGGAAATCGAAATGCATGCGCCGGGCGTCATGGATCTGCACCACGAAACGCCGTGTGCCCTCGATGTCCACGACCGTGTCCTTCCGACGGGAGGCGGTTCATGCGCCGCATCAGGACGGCCGTGGCGCCCAGCAGTCCGAAGATCGCTCCGGACGCGCCGAGCGATCCCTGACCGGGGTCGGCGATCACGT
>NZ_JBEXWB010000289.1:0-8342 GCF_040629645.1 Streptomyces sp. NPDC005899
ACCGCGCGGTCCTCGTGGGTGAGCAGCGCCCTGACGATCCGGCCGGGCCCGTCGCGCAGCGCGCCTTCCAGCAGGCGCAGGGCGAAGCCGCCCCGCTCGCGCCGGGACAGCAGCAGGACCAGGGGGGCCAGGGCGGCGAGCTGGGACGCGGGGAGCTCCGCCAGCAGGGCCCGGGCCCGGTCGCGTACCGGCGCCACCCAGTCGGCGCAGCGCACCACGAGCAGCGGGCGCAGGGCCCGTGCTCCGGCGACCCGGTCCAGGGCCGCCTCGCGCAGCCTGCCGTTGGGGTGGCACAGGGCCAGCGCGATCCGGGACGCGTCGGCGGGGGAAGGCGGCCCCGCCGGCAGCGCGCGCAGCTCGTGGCGTGTCGGCAGGGGGTTGCCGGGGCGGGAGGCGAGGATGCGCACCCCGGCGTCCAGCGCGGCCCAGGCGGTGGGGGAGGCGGTGTCGAGGGCCTCGTGCAGCGGTGTGCCGAGGGCGAGGCGGTCGGCCCCGGTGCGTGCATCGCTCATCCGGACCTCTGGACGGTGTGGGTGTGGACGCCGATCGTAGAGGCCCCCGCCGGCCGGCGACAGGCGTTTTCTCCGCCCTGGCCAGCGACTTTGACAAAACATACGGACCAACGCATAGTTATGCCATTCGTGATCGCGCCGTGAGGCGGACGCACATCCCTTGCACCCCCCGAGGAGCACCGCAGTGAGCAACGGCACCGGTAAGAGCGACGTACGCCTCTGGGGTGGCCGCTTCGCCGACGGCCCGGCCGAAGCCCTGGCCAAGCTGTCCGCCTCCGTCCACTTCGACTGGCGGCTCGCCCCGTACGACATCGCGGGCTCCCGCGCGCACGCCCGGGCGCTGGCCGGGGCGGGCCTGCTCACCGAGGACGAGCTGACCCGCATGATCGCCGGGCTCGACGCGCTGGAAGCGGATGTCGCCGACGGCTCGTTCACCGGGACCGTCGAGGACGAGGACGTCCACACCGCCCTGGAGCGCGGCCTCCTGGAGCGCCTGGGAGCGGACCTCGGCGGCAAGCTGCGGGCCGGCCGCTCCCGCAACGACCAGATCGCCACGCTCTTCCGGATGTACCTGCGCGACCACGCCCGGACCATCGGCGGGTTGATCGCGGACCTCCAGGGCGCCCTGGTCGCACTCGCCGAGGCCCACCCGGACGTGGCCATGCCCGGCCGCACCCATCTCCAGCACGCCCAGCCGGTCCTCTTCGCCCACCACGTGCTGGCGCACGCCCAGGCCCTCGGCCGGGACGCCGAGCGGCTGCGCCAGTGGGACGAGCGGACCGCGGTCTCCCCGTACGGCTCCGGCGCGCTGGCCGGGTCGTCCCTCGGACTCGACCCCGAGGCAGTCGCCGCCGAACTCGGCTTCGAGCGCGGCTCCAGCGGCAACTCCATCGACGGGACGGCGTCCCGCGACTTCGCCGCCGAGTTCGCGTTCGTCACCGCGATGATCGGTGTGAACCTCTCGCGCATCGCCGAGGAGATCATCATCTGGAACACGAAGGAGTTCTCCTTCGTCACCCTCCACGACGCCTTCTCCACCGGCTCCTCGATCATGCCGCAGAAGAAGAACCCGGACATCGCCGAGCTGGCCCGCGGCAAGTCCGGCCGCCTCATCGGCAACCTGACCGGCCTCATGGCGACCCTGAAGGCCCTCCCGCTGGCGTACAACCGGGACCTCCAGGAGGACAAGGAGCCGGTCTTCGACTCCTGCGACCAGCTCGAGGTCCTGCTCCCCGCCTTCACCGGCATGATGGCCACCCTCACCGTCAACCGGGAGCGCATGGAGGAGCTGGCGCCGGCCGGCTTCTCGCTCGCCACGGACATCGCCGAATGGCTGGTCAAGCAGGGCGTGCCCTTCCGGGTGGCGCACGAGGTCGCCGGGGAGTGCGTGAAGGTGTGCGAGCAGCACGGCATCGAGCTCGACGAGCTGACGGACGAGCAGTTCGCGAAGATCTCCGCGCACCTCACCCCCGAGGTGCGCACGGTCCTCGACGTGCGGGGCGCCCTCGCCTCGCGCAGCGGCCGCGGCGGCACCGCCCCCTCGGCCGTCGCCGTCCAGCTCGCCGAGGTGAAGGCGGACCTGGCGACGCAGCACGCCTGGGCTACGGCGCGCGGGTGACCCCGGGGCGTCGCGGGCCGGCTTTCCGGGAATGCGTCCGGAACCGACCCAGAGGAGCCCGCGATGCCCTTCGCCCGCCTGAACCGAGCGACCACCCCGACCGCCCGCATCGGGCTCGGCCTGGCGGCCGTGGGCAGGCCCGGCTACCTCACCCCGCACCGTGACCGCGACCTGCCCGACCGCGGCGTCGACGCGCTGCGGGCCCGCACCCACGAACTGCTGGACGCCGCGTACGCCCAGGGCGTCCGCTACGTCGACGCGGCCCGGTCCTACGGCCGCTCGGAGGAGTTCCTCGCCGAATGGCTCGCCGCCCGGCCCGGCGTGAGCGACGTCGTGGTCGGCAGCAAGTGGGGCTACACCTACACGGCCGACTGGCGTGCCGACGCCGGGACGCACGAGGTGAAGGACCACGGGACCGCCGCGTTCGAACGCCAGCGAGCCGAGAGCGCCGCGCTGCTCGGTGACCGGCTCGACCTCTACCAGGTCCACTCGGTGACGGCCGGCAGCCCGGCGCTGAGCGACAAGGAACTGCACGCGCGGCTCGCGGCGCTCGCCGCCGAGGGCACCACCATCGGCGTCACCACCAGCGGTCCCGCCCAGGCGGACGCCATCCTGGCGGCCCTTTCCGTGACCGTGGACGGCGAGCCCCTCTTCCGCACGGTGCAGGCCACCTACAACGCGCTGGAGACCTCCGCCGGACCGGCGCTCGCCGAGGCGCACCAGGCGGGGGTCACCGTCATCGTCAAGGAAGCGATGGCCAACGGCCGGCTCGCCGGCACGGAGGCGCCGGCCGTCCTGCGGGAGATCGGCGCCGAGGCCGGCCTCGGCGCGGACGCCGTCGCCCTGGCGTTCGTGCTGCGCCGGCCGTGGGCCGGCGTCGTGCTGTCCGGGGCGGCCACGGTCAGCCAGCTCGCCGGCAACCTGCACGCCCCCCTGCTCGACCTCGACGCCGACCGGACGGACCGGCTGGACGCCCTGGTGGAGGAGCCGGAGGCGTACTGGCGCCACCGTGCGTCACTGCCCTGGACCTGACGTACTGGCGCCGCCGGGCGACACCGCCCCGGACCTGAGCCGTCCTCACACCCAGCCGGCGAGTGCGTCGAAGTCCTCGTGCGCCAGCCCGATCCGGGGGTCGACCCGCCGCAGCAGCGCCCGTCCGGGATGATGCTCGGCGACCCACGCCCGGTCCAGGTCCGTGATCTCGTCGTCGACCCAGGCGAAGGCCCGCCCGGCCGCGTACGCGACGACGTGCCGGGTCTTCCAGTACGTCCCGTCCCCGGGGAGGGCGGGGACGGCCGGCCAGTCGACGTACGGCAGCGGCGGAAGCCCGAGGTGCGGGCCGATCCACTCGTTCGCCTCACCCATCCAGGTGGACGCCCAGGCGAGCTCGTAGCGGTCGGTGAGGGTCAGCAGTTCGTCGCCGTGCTCGGGATTGAGCAGCACGGGCAGCGCCGGCCCCGCCGTCCACCCCGTCGGCCGCATGGCGTGCTCGCGGTACCCCCGCGGGACCCTGCGGAGCGACAGGGCCGCGTACGGGTTGAGCGGACCGTCGACGTCGAGCAGCAGCAGCGGCTTCATGGCGTCATGGTGCCCCCGGGACGGTGGACGAGTCGACGACCCGCCGGTGAGACGTCAGTGTCTCGGATGGGTTACTGTCGTCTCATGACCCTTGATCGCGAACAGGTGCTGCGGAGCGCCGCCGCCCTGCTGACCCGCAGATCCACCGCGACCATGGACGAGGTCGCCAGGGCGGCCGGCATCGGCCGCGCCACCCTGCACCGGCACTTCGCCGGCCGGGACGCCCTGATCAGGGCTCTGGAGGACCTCGGCATCCAGGAGTTCGAAGCCGCCCTGGACGCGGCGGCCCTCGGCGAGGGAACCGCCGAGGAAGGGCTGCGGCGGCTCGTCACCGCCGTCGAACCCAGCGCCGGGCTGCTGTCCTTCCTGGTCACCGAGAGCCAGCTCTTCGAGGGCGACCAGGTGAACGAGGGCTGGAGCCGGCTGGACGCCAGGGTGTCCGCCTTCTTCCGCCGCGGCCAGGAACGCGGTGAACTCCGCATCGACCTCACCCCCGCCTGGCTGACCGAGGCCCTGTACGGGCTGATCAGCAGCTGTGCCTGGTCCGTACAGGTGGGCCGGGTCGCCGCGCAGGACTTCACCCACATGATCGTCGAGTTGCTCCTCGGCGGAGCACGCCGGAGCGTGGAGAAATGAGCAGCACCTTCTCGAAGCCGGGCATCACCGGAGAACCGCACCACCAGGGGCGGTGGATCGCCCTCACCGTCCTGGTGCTGGCCGTGCTGCTGGTCGCCGTCGACGCCACCGTCCTGGGCCTGGCGACCCCCTTCCTCAGCGAGGACCTCGAACCGACCGGGACCCAACTGCTCTGGATCGGCGACGTCTACTCGTTCGTGATCGCCGGGCTCCTCGTCTCGATGGGCAGCCTCGGTGACCGCATCGGCCGCAAGAAGCTGCTGCTGACCGGGGCGACGGCCTTCGGCGCCGTCTCCGTGCTCAACGCCTACGCCTCCAGCCCCGAGATGATGATCCTGGCCCGGGCTCTGCTCGGTGTGGCGGGCGCCACCTTGATGCCCTCCACCCTCGCGCTGATCCGCAACCTCTTCCACGACCCGCGCGAACGCAGTCTCGCCGTCGGCATCTGGGGCGCCATGGCGTCGGCGGGCGCCGCCGTGGGACCCGTCGTGGGCGGGCTCCTGCTGGAGCACTTCTGGTGGGGATCGGTCTTCCTCATCAACCTGCCGGTGATGGCGGTGCTGGTCGCCGTCGGCATCAAGATGATCCCGGAATCGAAGAACCCGGCACCCGGCCCCTGGGACCTGCCCAGCGTCGGACTCTCCCTCGTCGGCATGGTCGGCGTCGTCTACGCCGTCAAGGAGGCGGCCGCCCACGGCGTCGGCTGGGAGAACGGCCTCTCGTTCCTCGGCGGGATCGGAGCCCTCGTCTGGTTCGTGCGCCGGCAGCTCCGGCTGCCCGCCCCGCTCCTGGACATGCGGCTCTTCCACCATCGTGGTTTCTCCGGGGCGGTCCTCGCCGACCTGCTGACCATCCTCGGCCTGTCCGGGATCGTCTTCTTCCTCTCCCAGTTCCTTCAGCTGGTCCAGACCCGGGGTCCGCTGGAGGCCGGTCTGGCCCAGCTGCCCGCGGCGGTGGGCGCGGTGACCGCGGGGCTGACGGCGGGACTCGTCGCGCGCCGCTACTCGGTGCGTTCGGTCGTCTCCGCGGGTCTCGCGGCCATCGGCGTGTCGCTCGCCGTGGTCACGGTGATCCACAAGGAGACCGCCTATCCGCTGATCGGTGTCCTGCTCCTGATCGTGGGCGTCGGCGCGGGCTTCGCGTTCACCATCACCTCCGACGTGATCCTCTCCAGCGTCCCCAAGGAACAGGCCGGCTCCGCCTCCGCGGTGTCCGAGACGGCGTACGAACTCGGCGCCGCTCTCGGCATCGCGCTGCTCGGCTCCGTCGTCACGGGTGTCTACCGCGGCTTCGGCACCCCCGCCGGCATCCCGGTCCGCGCCGACGCGGCGGCCCACGAATCGCTCGGTGGCGCCGTCGAGGCGGCGCAGCACCTGCCGGCGCGGCAGGGCGGCGAGCTGGTCGTCGCGGCGCAGGAGGCGTTCGTCAACGGGCTCCGCGTGTCGGCCGCCGTCGGCGCCGTGGTCCTCCTGGCGACCGCGACGGCGGCGTGGTTCCTGCTGCGGGGGCAGGAGCTGGAGGAGGGTTTGATCCCCGACGAGTGACGGGCGGGCCCGCCCGCCCGCACACACGAAGGGCCCGTAACCGCCTGCGCGGCGGTACGGGCCCTTCGTGCGCTCCGGGCCGGCTCAAGCGGCCTTGGCCTTCGTGGCGTAGATGTCGACGTACTCCTGGCCGGACAGCCGCATCACCTCGGCCATCACCGAGTCCGTCACCGCCCGCAGGACGTAGCGGTCGCGGTCCATGCCCTCGTAGCGCGAGAACTCCATCGGCTCCCCGAAGCGGACCGTGACCTTGCCCGGGCGGGGGAGTCCGGCACCACCCGGCTGCAGCTTGTCCGTGCCGATCATCGCGAACGGCACGACCGGCGCGCCCGTCATCAGCGTCAGCCGCGCGATGCCCGTGCGGCCGCGGTACAGCCGCCCGTCCGGCGAGCGGGTGCCCTCCGGGTAGATCGCGAACGCGTTGCCCTCGTCCAGCACCCGCTTGCCCGTCATGAGGGCCGCGACGCCGCCCCGGCCGCCGTCCCGGTCCACCGGGATCATGCCGCAGCCCGTGAAGAACCAGGCCATCAGACGGCCCTTGAAGCCCTTGCCGGTGACGTACTCGTCCTTGCCGATGTAGAAGACCGGACGGTCGCAGCAGATCGGCATGATCATCGAGTCGATGAACGTCAGATGGTTGCCCGCGAGAATCACCGGCCCGGTCCCCGGGATGTTCTCGGCGCCTTCCACCTGGGGGCGGAACATGAGGCGCAGGATCGGTCCGAGCACTGCCTTGATGACCGTGAGTCGGGACAACGCATCCTCCGGTGTCGTGGCCGGGCCGGCCGGGTCGGGAATTGGCAAGGGTCTGTGCAGGTGAGGACGATACTCGCGGGTACCGCGGAAGCGCACATCGGGTTCACGGACCGGATACGCACTGTTGACGTGTGTTTCCGCCACGTTCGTCCACGGGCCGCCCCACCGATGACGTAGCCACCTACGATCGGGCCTCGCTCGACACGATGCCAGACATCCCACGCGAGGAGCATTCATGACAGAGCGCGCGCAGACGAGTCCCCGCCGACGGAGTCTCCTGGGGGCGGCCGTGCTGGGCACGGCGGCCCTCGCACCGGCCGGAACCGCGTACGCCGCCGGGCGTGGCGGCGGACGGGGCAGCGGCCACGGCTCCTACCGCGACCTGCCCGTGCCGACCGTCATCGGCCACCGGGGCGCCTGCGGCTACCGTCCCGAGCACACCCTGGGCTCCTACCGGCTGGCCCTGGACATGGGCGCCCACATCGTGGAGCAGGACCTGGTGCCGACCAAGGACGGCCACCTCGTCTGCCGCCACGAGAACGACATCACCGCCACCACGGACGTCGCCGACCACCCGGAGTTCGAGGGCCGCCGGACCACCAAGAGGGTCGACGGCGTGACGATCACCGGATGGTTCACCGAGGACTTCACGCTGGCCGAGCTCAAGACGCTCCGGGCGAAGGAGCGCATCCCCGCAACCCGCCAGGAGAACACCCTCTACGACGGACGATGGGAGATCCCCACCTTCGAAGAGGTCCTGCGCTGGGCCGACGAGGAGGGGCGCCGGCGCGGGGCACCCGTCTGGCTGTACGCCGAGACCAAGCACCCCACCTACTTCCGCGGTCTCGGGCTCGGGCTGGAGGAGCGGCTCGCCCGGCTGCTGCGCCGCCACAACAGGCACCGCGCGCACTCCCCGCTGATCCTGCAGTCCTTCGAGCCGAGCTCCATGCGGCGGATGTCGGAACTCGTCGCCACCCCGCGCGTCGTCCTGCTGTCCGGGCCGGCGGAACGCCCCTGGGACTTCGTCGAGTCAGGGGACCCCCGCACCGTCGCCGACCTGGTGAAGCCCGCCGGACTCCGGTGGATCGCGTCCTTCGCCCAGGGCATCGGCCCCACGCTGGACCTGGTCATCCCCCGGGACGGCGCCGGCCGGCTGACCACGCCCACGGACCTGGTCCGCGACGCCCACGCCCGGGGACTCGTCCTGCATCCGTACACGATGCGCAACGAGAACACCTTCCTGCCCGCCGAATTCCGCCGCGGCGTTGACCCCGGCGCCTACGGTGACGCATTCGGAGCCCTGCGCACCTACTTCGAGGCGGGCATCGACGGCGTCTTCTCCGACAACCCGGACACCGCGCTGCTCGCGGCGTCCGACGCCGCCGACGACTGAGCGGCGTCAGCCGCCCGGCCGCGATGCCACGGTCGGGTGGAGCTCCCCGCCCGCGGCAACCGGCCCCGGGCGGGCGGCCTTGAGCGGGCATGACACTTCCCGATCATGACTCCCGCCCGGCGGACACCGTGCGCGGGGCCGCCGTCCGCGCGCTGCGCCCCCTGGTGCGCGCGGAGGCGACGGCCGAGGCCGCGGCCGCCGGCATGGAGGCCGCCGACCTCGAACAGGCCGTCTGGGTGCGGCTGCTGGAGCGCCCGGCCAGGCAGGGGCCGCTCCGGGACCCGGCCCGCTGGGTGCGCGCCGCC